>JAISLJ010000123.1 GCA_031290955.1 Zoogloeaceae bacterium
CTTTTCCTTGGACGTTGTTTCTGCTGGAAGGGTGGGGAAAATGAGCGTCGCTGCGCTCCGCAGGGAAGGACTCCCTCTCCCGCCCCTGCGGGGCACCCTCTCCCGCCAAGCGGGCGAGGGGAAGGTTCTGTGGACGGTGATCTTTTCCCGAAGCGGCGTGTATCGGGAGACTTCCCCGGAACGTCGGGAGACTTTCCCGGAGTGTCGGGAAGCTTCCTTGGTCTTTGGGCGTGTTGTGCCCATGATTCCGGCAGGGACGCCCTTGTTCCGGCCAAAACCACAACAGTAAAAGGATGCCAGGATGGCACTTCTTCTTTTGGTAGATGGTTCTTCCTACTTGTACCGCGCGTTTCACGCGCTCCCTGACCTGCGCAATCGCGCCGGGTTTCCCACGGGCGCGATCAAGGGGGTGCTCTCGATGCTGCGGCGTCTGGAGGGCGATTTCGAGGCGGATTGCAAGGCCGTGGTCTTCGACGCCAAAGGCAAGACCTTCCGTGACGACTGGTTTCCCGAATACAAGGCGCAGCGCCCGCCCATGCCGGAAGACCTTGTCCAGCAGATTGCCCCCATCCATGCGGGCGTGCGCGCGCTGGGCTGGCCGCTCCTGATGGTGGAAGGCGTGGAGGCCGATGACGTGATCGGCACCCTTGCCACACAAGCCGCTGTCGCCGGGATCGACGCGGTGATTTCGAGTGGCGACAAGGATCTGGCGCAACTGGTCGGGCCGCATGTGCGGCTGGTCAATACCATGAGCAACGAGATTCTCGATGAAGCGGGCGTGCTGGCCCGCTTTGGCGTGCCCCCGGCGCGGATCGTCGATTTCCTCGCGCTCGTGGGTGATACGGCGGATAACATCCCCGGCGTTGCCAAGTGCGGCCCCAAGACGGCGGTCAAGTGGCTCACGCAGTATGGCGACCTCGACAGCATCGTCGCGCATGCGGCGGAAATCGGCGGCGTGGTGGGGCAGAACCTGCGCGATCACCTGCCCTTCCTGCCGCTGGGCAAGAAGCTGGTGACCATTGATTGCGCCGTGCCCGCCCTGCCTGCCCCCAGCGAACTTGTGCCCTTGCCCGTGGATACGGCGGCGCTCCGGGCGCTCTTTGAACGTTTCGAGTTCCTGGGCTGGCTGCGCGAACTGGAAGCGCCACAAGCCACGGAGACGCCACGCAAGCCGAAGGAACTGCCGCGCAATTTCGCGCCCGACCCTGCCCCCGTCCTGCAAACGGATGGTTCCCACCGGGCAGGTTACGAGACGATCCTGGATGCTGCCGCGTTGCAACGCTGGCTGGCGGAAATCCGCGCCGTGCCCATCACCGCGCTGGATACGGAGACCACGAGCCTGGACCCGTTCGCCGCCCGCATCGTCGGCATTTCGCTGGCCGTCGCGCCGGGACGGGCGGCCTATATTCCCCTGGGGCATCAGGGGCCGGATGCCGTCGGGCAACTCGATCTGGCGCAAACCCTCGCAACACTGAAACCCTGGCTGGAATCGGCAGCGCCCAAGGTCGGGCAGAACCTGAAGTACGACCAGCATGTGCTCGCCAACCACGGCATCGCGCTCGATGGCGTCGCGCACGATACGCTCCTGCAATCCTACGTGCTGGAATCCGAGCGCGGCCATGATCTGGACCAGTTGGCCAGCCGCCATTTGGGCCTCCTCACCATCGCCTACACCGATCTCTGCGGCAAGGGCGCAAAACAGATCGGCTTTGAGCAGGTTGCCATCCAGCAGGCGGCGGAATACGCGGCGGAGGATGCGGACATCACCTTGCGCCTTTCCGCCACCCTGCTTCCGAAGATCGACGCCGAGCCGGGTTTGCGTCGCATCTACCGGGAAATCGAACTGCCCACGCGCCAGGTGCTCTTCCAGATGGAACGGACGGGCGTTCTGGTCGACACACAGCTTCTCGCCCGGCAAAGCCATGAACTGGGGCAGAAGATACTGGAACTGGAACAAAGGGTGCAGGAACTGGCCGGGCAATCCTTCAATCTGGGTTCGCCCCGGCAACTGGCGGAAATCCTCTTTACCAAACTGGGCCTGCCGACCAAGAAGAAGACGTCAGGCGGCACGCCTTCCACCGATGAGGAAGTGCTCTCCGAACTGGCGCTGGACTACCCGCTCCCCAAGCTGTTGCTCGAACATCGCAGCCTCTCGAAACTGAAGGGCACCTACACCGACAAGCTGCCGCGCATGGTGAACCCACAGACGGGCCGGGTGCACACGAGCTTTTCCCAAGCCACCGCCGTGACCGGGCGGCTGGCTTCCGCCGACCCGAATCTCCAGAACATCCCGGTGCGCACTGAGGAAGGCCGCCGCATCCGCACCGCCTTCATCGCGCCGGAAGGCGCGCGCATCCTTTCCGCCGACTATTCGCAGATCGAATTGCGGATCATGGCGCATCTCTCGGAAGACGCCCGCCTGCTGGAAGCCTTCGCCCAGGGCGAGGACGTGCACCGCGCCACGGCGGCGGAAGTCTTCGGCCTGCCGCCCGCCGAAATCAACGCCGAACAGCGCCGGATCGCCAAGACCATCAACTTCGGGCTGATCTACGGCATGGGCGTCTTTGGCCTGGCGAGAAACCTGGGCTTGACCCGCAGCGACGCCAAGCGCTACATCGAACGCTACTTCGCCCGCTATCCGGGCGTGGCCCGTTATATGGAAGCGACACGCGAGCAGGCGCACGCGCAGGGCTATGTGGAGACGGTTCTCGGTCGCCGCCTGATGCTCCCGGAGATTCGCAGCAGCCACGCGGGCCGCCGCCAGGCCGCCGAACGTGCCGCCATCAACGCGCCCATGCAGGGCACCGCCGCCGATCTCATCAAGCTTGCCATGATTGCGGTCGATGCCTGGCTTTCCCGGAACGGCCTGCAAAGCCGCCTCCTGCTCCAGGTGCATGATGAACTCGTGCTGGAAGTCCCGGAGATGGAATTGCCCCTGTTGCAAGCGGAACTCCCCGGTCTCATGGCGGGGGCGGGCGCGCTGCGGGTGCCGCTTGTGGCGGAGATCGGCATTGGCGACAATTGGGAAGCGGCGCATTGAGCGCCGGGATTCACTGAAGCGAACCCTTGCCGGAGAGAACATGGAAATCCTGCTTGCCAACCCGCGCGGCTTTTGCGCGGGCGTTGAACGCGCCATCACTATCGTCGAACACGCACTGGCGAAATTTGGCGCGCCGGTCTATGTGCGTCACGAGGTGGTGCACAACCGCTTTGTCTGCGACATGTTGCGGGCCAAGGGCGCGGTGTTCGTCGAGGAGATGGAAAAGATTCCCCCCGGCAGCACGGTGATCTTCAGTGCCCACGGCGTTCCCAGGTCCGTGCGCCGGGAAGCGGAGGCACGGGGCTTTCGCGTCTTCGACGCCACCTGCCCGCTCGTCACCAAGGTGCACGTGGAGATCGAGCGCATGCGCGCCCAGGGACGCGAGGTGGTCATCATCGGCCATCGCGGGCATCCGGAAGTCGAGGGCGCAATGGGGCAGAGCGAGACGGGCCTTCATCTCGTGGAAAAACCGGCGGATGTGTTCAACCTCAAGGTGGCAAGGCCTGAGGCGCTTTCCTACGTGACCCAGACCACGCTTTCCATGGACGATGCCGCCGATGTCGTCGCGGCGCTGCGGGAGCGTTTTCCGGGCATCCAGGGGCCAAAGAAGGCGGATATCTGCTATGCCACGCAGAACCGCCAGGATGCGGTCAAGGCGCTGGCGAAGAAGAGTGGCCTGGTGCTCATCGTCGGCAGCCAGAACAGTTCCAATTCCCGGCGCTTGCAGGAAGTCGCGGCCCGAGCCGGAGCGCAAAGCCACCTCATCGACCACGCCGGCGAAATCGACCCTGCCTGGCTCCGGGAACAAACCGCCATCGGCATCTCCGCAGGCGCATCCGCGCCGGAGAAACTGGTGGAAGAAACCGTACAACACCTCAACACCCTCATCCCCGCCAGAATCACGGAGCAAAACGGCGTCCGGGAAGAAATCAATTTCCCCTTGCCCAAGGGGCTATAACTTGCGCATGCGGTGCGGACGGATGTATGATCGGCGCTTCATTCATTTTTGGATTCAGGACGAGAGACCGGATGATGGACAAGAGAAGGGGCTTTGTATATCCGAAAATCAATTCCAAGGAAATATAGAATGGGGGTTCCTTTCTTTTTACTGTTCTTCCTGATCAGCATCATCTTTTGCGTATTGAGTGGCTGGCTCGTCACGAGGGCCACAAAATCCAAATGTTGGGGAAGCATGACGTCATTCGCTATTTTCTGTATGATATTCGGACAAGAGATCTATACATGGATGCACTATGAGTACTTATGCAGCAACGCAGGTATACGTATTTACAAGACCTCTCCGACGGAAGGTTTTTTTTATGATCCTAATGATGAAACATTTTTCAGGGGAACCGCGAAATTTTTCTTGAGTCACCACGGTTATATGTACATAGAAGCACGGGGGTTTTATCGCAGAGGAGTATCATCCAACAAGACTTGGCAAGCATGAATTATCCGAGATACCTTTACATCGATTTTCTCTCGATGCAGATGGAAATGTTGTCGAAACTACGATATCAAAACCAGAAAGCGAGATCATATTTTCTGGATTCAAAAAAAATCTTGTCTCCCCTTATATTATTGAGTCTAAAAATACTGTTATGAATATCAGGACAAATGAAATATTAGGTACATCCACTTCATTCGTAACCCGTGGCGGATGGCTATCGAACAAATTTCTTAGGTATGATGATGGAGCCACGCATAGCTGC
>JAISLJ010000124.1 GCA_031290955.1 Zoogloeaceae bacterium
GCCTGCTCGCTACGCGGGGTATTCGCGGGCGCCCAATCGTAAGGCACAGGCTGCCCTCTGTAGAGTTGCGGATTGAGGGTAGGTCTGCCCGTAACGGCATCCTTGCCTGCGCGTGGATAAGGGTTGACGTATTCCCATACGATGTCGCCCTCGCGCGTGACTTGAAACAAGCGGCCTTTCTGTCCTTCATTGATGAAAGTGTTGCCGTTGGGCAGGCGGCGCGCGTTACTGATGTGGGTGCTGCGAAAAGACCAACCCGGTCCGCCGGAATCCTCGCCGGTATATTGCCAGACGATTTCCTTCTTGATCGGGTCAATCTCCAGCACACGCGAACCGCCCGTTACCGATAACACCACCGGGGGATAGCCCGCCTCGCCCTGATTGTCAAAAACCAGCAGATTGCCAGCGCCCGGCAGACCTTCCGGGATCAAGTGCGCGTCGTGTTGACCGCTGATCTGGTCTACGGGCCTGGGCACATGGCGAGGCCGCTGCCTGCTATCCCCTTTCGCATAATGCGGCCCCAAGCGCCACACGACCTTGCCGCTTTTCCGGTCAATGATGGCAATAAAATTGGCATTACGGGAATCCACCAGCAAATTGTCGGGGTGAAAGCGTTGATCTCCGGCCTTGAACCAGCGATTGGGACCAAGCGGCTTCAGGTTGTTGAAGTGCAGGTAATCCGCGTTTGCAGAATTTTTCACGAGCTCCAGTTCGGCAGGCGTAAAACCAAATTCCTGCAGGTGCTCGGAAGCCACCCACTTCCAGACGACCTCTCCGGCAGGATTGACCTCATAGAGAACATCATCCAGCAATGGCGCGGCCTTGAAGCCCGGCACGGTATGAACAAGATTTGCCAGCAACACGGTATTGCCATTGGGTAGCCGCGCCCAGTCGTGATGTTGTTGGGCAAGACCGCCCGGCGCTTTTTCGCCAAATGTCCATACCGGCTTGCCTTGCCAGTCCAGTTCCGCGACCGTTTTGGAGATTCGCGTGCGATAATCTGCACCCGTGCCTTCCGCGGTGGATGCGGTCACAAGAACATGCCCCACCTTGCCCGCGTTGAGCGCGGGATCAATCAGGGTACTGTGCGCCCCCGCGTCGGGCCAGGTGTTGACGACATTGCCATTCAGGTCGATGAGACGGGCTACATTATCCCCGCCGGTAAAGAGCACATACGAATTGAACGCCCGCGCCGGATCGTAGATCGTGACGCCCGTGGGATAAACGCTAGGGCTGGCCAGCGCCAGCGATAACCGGCCCAGCCCCAAAAACCCGAGCAGGAAAATCGTGCCGCACAGTCTTGCGGGATGGCGGGAACGCAAAAAGAGGGAATTTTTCAGCATGAATAGACCTTTCCGGTGAAATGACCGAAATGCTCAAGCAGCGATCATGCCAATGCGCAAGGTCATCCAAATCATTGATTTGTATCCCGCTTTCCGACAAAGCCAATCCGTGCCTGTTGCACGGAAAACAGGTTACATGCTTCGCCGCGCTCGTTTGCAACAAGCCGGAGAACGGGAGGCGAAAACGTTTCGGCGGCTTTGTTGTCGCATATTTCCCCCTTCTCCAGCCGCCCAACAGGGGGCAATTGCCGTCCGCCAGGACCAGAAAAATTGTTGTTCGCACGACAAATTGCTGTCTGCAAGACTTTTTCCGGCTAAACTTGCCTGCTGGTTTTTCAGGGTTTGCGCAGTGCATTTTTTTCGCCTTTTCAGGATCATCGCCATTGTCCGCCGCTATGGGCTGGATTCGTTGGCGCTTGGGCTTACGCCTTCGGGGCGGCTGGCGCGGCTGGTGGATTGCCTGCAATTCTGGCGTGATCTCTCCTTGCCCCGGGCGGTGCGCTTGCGGCTGGCGCTCGAAAACCTGGGGCCGATCTTCGTGAAGTTCGGGCAGATGCTCTCCACCCGCCGCGACCTGCTGCCGCCGGATATTGCCGACGAACTCGCCCGCCTCCAGGACAAGGTGCCGCCCTTCGATTCCCGCCTTGCGCTCCGGGAAATCGAAAAAGCCTACGGGAAGCCCGTCGCCCAGGTCTTCGCCGAATTCGACCCGACGCCGGAAGCCTCCGCCTCCATCGCCCAGGTGCATTTTGCCCGCCTGCCCGACCAGCGCGAGGTGGCGGTGAAGATCCTCCGTCCCGACATGGCGGGCGTCATCGAGCACGACCTTGCCCTGATGGACGCCGGGGCGGCGCTGCTCGAACGCCTCTGGCCCGACGGCAAACGCCTGAAGCCGCGCGCGGTGGTGGCGGAATTCGCCAAGTACCTGCGCGACGAACTGGATTTGATGCGCGAGGCCGCCAACTGCTCGCAACTGCGGCGCAACTTCGCGGATTCGCCACGGCTCATCGTGCCGGAAGTCTTCTGGGATTGGTGCACCCCCACCGTGATGGTGATGGAACGCATGCACGGCACACCCATCTCGCAGGTCGCGCTCCTGAAGGCGCAAGGCATTGACCTGGGGAAACTCTCCATCGCCGGCGTGGAAATCTTCTTCACCCAGGTGTTCCGCGACGGCTTCTTCCATGCCGACATGCACCCTGGCAACATCCTCGTGCATGCGGACGGGCGTTACATCGCGCTGGATTTCGGCATTGTCGGCACCATCACCGATACCGACAAGAATTATCTCGCGCAAAATTTCCTCGCCTTCTTCCGGCGCGACTACAAGCGGGTGGCCGAAGTGCATGTGGAATCGGGTTGGGCGCCAGCCAATACCCGCATCGACGAAATTGAATCCGCCATCCGCGCCGTGTGCGAGCCGATTTTTGACCGTCCCCTGAAAGATATCTCCTTCGGCAAGGTGCTCCTGCGCCTTTTCCAGACGAGCCGCCGTTTCAATGTTGAAATCCAGCCGCAGCTCGTCATGCTGCAAAAGACGCTCCTCAACATTGAGGGTCTGGGGCGGCAGCTTGACCCGGACCTTGACCTGTGGAAAACCGCAAAACCCTTTCTGGAACGCTGGATGCAGGAACAGCTTGGCTGGCGCGGCTTCCTGCAAAGCCTCGCAGCGGAAGCGCCGCGCTGGACGCGCGCGCTGCCGCAACTGCCGCGCCTCCTGCACCAGAACCTCGTCGAAGCCGCGCAGGCGCGGCAGGCAGCGCAGGCGAGGCGCCGGGAACTGGGCCGCCTGATCGCGCTCCAGAAACGGCAGAATCGCCTCCTGAGCATCATCGCCATCTGCCTTGCCGTGATCGCGGCGACAATCCTTTATCTGGGATGGCACACATGAACCTGACCGAGCAACTCACCCGCGCGCACCTTGCCCGCTGGTTCGATCCAGTAACCTTGCGCAAGGGCGAGACCTGCATCGACCGGGTGCGCTCGTACCAGATCACGGAAAACGCACAGGGCATCAAGATTTCCGCCCGCGTCCAGGGCACGCTGCCCAGGCCCTACGATGTCGAAATCCACTTTACGCTTCAGGAGAAGATCCTCACGCTCTGTTCCTGCCCGCTGGGCACACGCTGCAAGCATGTGGCGGCCACCCTGCTCGCCGTGCTCGCCCGGCAGGCGGCGGAAACGGGCGGGGCGGACGCCATTTCTCCCGGCGTGCTCTCCTGGATCACGGATCTGAAACACTTCGCCCAGGCGGTGGAGGAGCGTCAGGCCAAGCGGCAGAACGTCAACCGGACGCGGCTGTTCTACTGCGCCGACAATGAGCATGGCGAAACGCGCATCTCCATCCTGAAAGGCGCGCGCCCGGACACGGCCCGTTCTTGGTCGCTCTCCGAACGGGCGCTGATCCAGCCGCCGCAGTTCGTGAAGGAAGATGACCTGCCCATCCTGCGCCTGCTCTGGGCGGGACGAACGCCGTATTTTCCCTACGATTCCTTTTCGCTGGCGCAGAAGCGGGGCGCGGAACTCCTGGAAAAGCTCCTCGCCTCGCGGCGCTTCGTAGCCGGGAATCCGCCCGTCCTGCTCGTCGCCGGGCCGCCGCGTGAGAGCGGCATCGCTTGGTTCGCCCAGGAAGGCGGACGCCAGCAACCACGATTGATGGTTACGCCGCAGCCGGACATGCTCTTCCCCTGCCAGCCGCCTCATTACCTTGACATCGAACGTGGCGAGGTCGGCCCCCTGCGCATGGACGTGCCGTCCGCCCTGGCGACCCGGATTCTCTCCCTGCCGCCGCTTTCCCCGCGCGAGGCTTCGCTTGTCGCCACCGTGCTTGAGGAAATCGCACCCGAAGCGCCCAAGCCCGTGATCGACCCGGAGTCGGCCTGCCCGGTCGTGGATGTGGAACCTGTCTTTGAACTCACGCTCGATACCCTCGCCATTGATGGTCTGGAACATTGGCGTTCCTATGCGCCCAACGCCTTCGCCCGCAGTTTTGACTATGCGGAAGCGGTGGCGCGTTATGGGGAAATCGAGGTCACGCTGGACGACAATCGGGAATTCATCACCCGTCCGAATGGCGAGATGGTGCGGATCAAACGGCGCTTCACGGAAGAGGCAAAGCGCGAGCGCGAGCTTGCCGCAGCCGGGTTCGTGCCGGTGCCCGCGCGGGTCTGCCGCTGCTTCAACAGCCGACGCCCGGCGCAGATGTACGGGCTGGCCGAGGAAGCCGCCTGGCGCGCGTTCATGGATTCCGGTCGCAAGACGCTGGAGGCCCAGGGCTGGATCATCCGCCATCCCCGGAACTTCCGCCACCACTATTTGCTGGTGGAATCCTGGGAAGCCGAGTTGCGCGAGGAGGAAAACGGCTGGCTCGACCTCGACATGGGCGTGATCGTGGAAGGTCGCCGACTGGAACTCGCGCCGCTCCTCGCCGGTCTTTTCCAGCGCGATGCTCGCTGGCTCGACGCATCCTCCCTTGCCGACATCGCTTCCGACGAGATGATCGAACTTCTGACCGAGGACGACGTTCGCCTGCGCGTGCCCGCCGAACGCCTGAAACCCTTGGCGCGCCTGCTGATCGACCTCTTCGACGGCTATCAGGGCGGTTCGCTCAAACTTTCCCGCTTCGACGCCGCCCGCCTCGAAATCCTGGAGGACAAGAGCCGCTGGCAGTTCCAGGGGCCGGATTCCATCATCTCGCTCGCCGAGCGCCTGCGGAAAAGCCAGGGTGTGCGCGAGATCGAGCCGCCCAAGGGCTTCCAGATGGCCCTGCGCGATTACCAGCGCGTCGGGCTTTCCTGGCTCCAGTACCTTGCCGAACACGACCTCGCGGGCATCCTGGCCGATGACATGGGCCTTGGGAAGACCGCGCAGGCACTCGCGCACCTCCTTTTGGAAAAGGAAATGGGGCGGCTCACGAAACCGGCGCTGGTGGTGCTCCCCACCTCGCTCATCTTCAACTGGAAGAGCGAAGTCGCCCGCTTTGCCCCGGATTTGCGCGTCCTGAGCCTGCATGGGCAGGAGCGCAAGAGCCTGTTCGCGCGCATCCCGGAACATGATGTCGTGCTGACCACCTATCCGCTCCTGTGGCGGGATGGCGAGATCCTGCAACAGCATTCCTACCACTTCCTCATCCTTGACGAAGCCCAGACCGTCAAGAATTCCCGCAGCAAGAGCGCCAACGTGGTGCGCCAGTTGCAGGCGACACACCGGCTCTGCCTCACCGGGACGCCGCTTGAGAACCATCTGGGGGAACTGTGGGCGCAATTCGATTTCCTCCTGCCCGGCTTCCTGGGCGACAGCCGCAGCTTCACCCGCCAGTGGCGCAACCCGATCGAGAAACAGGGCAACCTCCTGCGCCGGGAACTCCTGGCCCAGCGCCTGCGTCCCTTCATCCTGCGACGCCGGAAGGATGACGTGGCGAAGGAACTGCCTTCCAAGACGATCATCGTGCGCACGGTGGAACTCAGCGGCGGGCAACGCGATCTCTACGAGGCCGTGCGCGCCGCGATGGACGAGAAGGTGCGCGCCGAAATCGCGCTCCGGGGCTTCAAGCGCAGCCAGATCGTCATCCTGGACGCGCTCCTGAAACTGCGCCAGGTGTGCTGCGACCCGCGCCTCGTGAAATCGAGCGTGGCGGGCAAGGTGAAGGAACGCGCCAAGCTCGACCTCCTCATGGACATGCTCCCGGCCTTGGTCGACGAAGGACGGCGCGTGCTCGTCTTCTCCCAATTCACCGCCATGCTGGCGCTGATCCGGGCGGAACTGGAAGCCCGCAACCTTGATTACGCGCTCCTCACCGGCGAGACCCGCGACCGGGAAACGCCCATCCAGACCTTCCAGGCGGGCAAGGTTCCAATCTTCCTCGTGAGCCTCAAGGCGGGCGGCGTGGGCCTCAACCTCACGGCGGCGGACACGGTCATCCACTACGATCCCTGGTGGAATCCGGCGGTGGAAAACCAGGCCACCGACCGCGCCCACCGCCTGGGACAGGAAAAGCCGGTCTTCGTCTACAAGCTCATCGTGGCGGGCAGCATCGAGGAGAAGATTCTCGCCCTCCAGGAGAAGAAAGCCGAACTTGCGGCCAGCATCCTCTCGGAAGCGCAACAAGGCGAGGTGAAATTCGGCGAAGCCGACCTGAAAGCCCTCTTCGACCCGTTGCCGTAGCTTGGCGGGCAGAGGATGGATGCTTGGGGACCGGGAAGTTTGCGGCTTCGCCCGCTCTTCCCCGGAAAAGCAAGGCGGTTTTTTTGTTCGGGAATCGGCGGGTACGCCACAGGACAAGAAAAAGCCCTGGAGAATCAGGGTCTTGGGATTGGTGGGTTGTGAGCGGCTCGAACGCTCGACCTACGGATTAAGAGTCCGCTGCTCTACCAACTGAGCTAACAACCCGTGCGACTGGAGGCGCATGATACAGAAACCCGGCGCGCCATGCAAGCGCCGTGTAGCGAGCTTCCTATCTGTCCACCTTTGTAGCGCGATAGTTGTCCGGTCGTCATAGTATCTCCCTGGGAATTCCAAGGAGGCTTGAGATGAAGCGGACGCTCGTGCAGGAAGAGG
>JAISLJ010000125.1 GCA_031290955.1 Zoogloeaceae bacterium
CCTCCGACGCCTTCTTTCCCTTCCGCGATGGCGTGGACGTGCTCGCCGAAGCAGGCGCCGCCGCTGTCATCCAGCCCGGCGGCTCGATGCGCGACGAAGAAGTCATCGCCGCCGCCAACGAGCACGGCCTGGCAATGGTTTTTACGGGAGCGCGGCATTTTCGGCATTGAGGGGTGGAGGAATCATGAAGATTATTCTCTTGCTGCTTGTCATCGTTTTCTGGGTAGCCTTCGGGACTGGTCAGCGCAACACAAACCAAGATAGTAGAGGCGAAACTTCTATCCTTCCCGATTACGACGAATCATCGCAATATCAACCTTCTGTTTTTCCCAAGCTCGACAACTCATCACAATATCGTTGTAATGGGCGCACCTATTGCTCACAGATGACTTCCTGCGAAGAAGCCACTTGGGTTCTCCGTAATTGTCCGAATACCCAAATGGATGGAGATGATGATGGCGTACCCTGTGAGCAACAGTGGTGCCAATAGATGCTGGCGCTTGGAGGAATCGCAATGAAAAAAGCCAAATCACGGACTTGGCGGCGTCGGATAGAGGCAAGAAACACATACTTTGACAAGAGCGTCGCCAAAAGCATCATTGGCAAGCATCTTCTCGTTGGGGTAACCCGTAAAAATCATCAGGGCGAAGTCGTCAGCCTTGAGCAATTTCACGGCGAAATCATCCGGGCAAGTCAAGAGGAGGGCATTGTGATTCGCCTGGCCGGAAGCGCCGATGAATGGTCGATGCCGCCTGACCTTTCCAACCTGGAACCCGCACCGCCCGGAAACTACAGGCTCAAGGCTTCTGGAGAAGTAGTCGTCAACCCTGACTTTCTTTCGACATGGGCAGTCACCATGCCAACAACAGCAAAACCATGAACAGCACGCCTGACTTTATTGAATACGTGTGCGAACAAATTGCTGGCGTTGGCGCGGTGTTGTCATTCATGAATGAAATTGTGCCACAAGCTGCACGCACCTCATCTTCAATGTTGCTAGGATGCTCCACATGGAAACAGGAATACTCATAATCATTATCGCAGTAGCGCTAAAACCAAGTGAACTTGATCACTTTCTGGATGAGTATGATGCTACGGAGTTTTCTCACATTCGCGGGTCGGCGGCGAAGCCAACAAAACCGATTGAAGTGCGTGTGCCACCGGATCTTCTGTGGCTACTCCACCGTTCCGGGCGTAACGCGCGCGGCGGTGGCTTTGAGCGCGACGTATCATACGCCATGCACAAAACAACAGAAAAGGGCGCGAAGGGCTATACGAAGCTCGTCACCGCGCTGATCGACCGCTGTTTTGCCTCTGACAAGGCGAACTTTCATTACGGCAGCATTCTCGATGTCCATGATCCGGTCTTGCTGAAACAATACAGGATCGATACGCCGTTTCGTTGATCTGAAACTGTCACAAGGAGAGAAGTCTCATGTGTTTCACCGATGAGCAAGTCAAGACAAGGCGCGCCGGATTTTCGGCCGTCGGGTTTCTGACGCGCCCGGATGCAGGAAGGCTGGCGATTGCCTGTGGCCCCGACCCCAAGGATTTCTGCCTTGTCTGAATCCCTCGCTTTCGACCCCGGCACCGGCCTGCCCCGGTTGCGGCACGCCATCGCCGATTTCGCGCGCTGGCGTCAGGAGGAAAACGACCCGGAAAAATGTCACGGGCTGGTCGTCCTCGACATAAAACCCAGCGCCGCCCTCCTGCGACTTTCCACCGAAGCCGGAGAACTCCTGCGTCAGGAAGTCTCCTGGCGTCTTGCCGATGTCCTGCGGCCCAACGACCGGCTCTACGTCCTGGGGCAGTGGGAGTGGCTTGTCCTCCTCTTCTCCTTGCCCAGTCCGGCTTCTGTCTCGCTTGCCATGTTGCGCCTGAACCACACGCTCCAGCCGCCGTTACAGGAGCTGGGCAGCGAGGGCTTCCTGCTCCAGCCGGTCTGCGGCGGCGCGGTTTGTCCCGATCACGGCGGCGATCCGCAACACCTTGTGCAATCCGCTCGCATCGCCGCGCTGCACGCCTCGGAGCAGGAGGAATGGTCGGCGCTCTACCGGCCGGATATGGAACAGCGTTCTTCGGAGCGCGCCGATCTTTCCCGGCGTCTGCAATCCGCACTTCTGGGCGGCGACCTCCAGCTTTTCCTGCAACCGCAGATCGATCTTGCGGATTGCCGCTGCCGCAGCGCCGAGGCGCTGTTGCGCTGGAAGCATCCCAACGGCCAGTGGGTAGACCCCGTGGTGGCCGTTGAACTCCTGGAGCAGGCCGGGATGCGGCCCGATTTCAACCGCTGGCTTTTCCAGCGCGCCGCGCTCTATCTTTCGCAGTTGCGCGAGAAAAAACAGGAAATTCGCATCTCCATCAACCTCACGGCGCGCGATCTCCTGGACCCGGAAGTCCCCGATCTTCTGGAGCAGGCGCTGGCCACCTGGAGCCTTCCCCCCGGCAGCCTGACCCTGGAGATCACTGAAACCACGGCGGTGCGGGAATCGCGCGAGGTGGAGGATATCCTGCGCCGCCTGGGCGCCATGCAGGCGCAGCTTTCCATCGACGATTTCGGCACCGGCTACGCGGGCATGGCCTACCTCCAGCACCTGCCAGTACAGGAAATCAAGGTGGACAAGCGTTTTATCCGAAATCTGGCGCAATCCACGCGCGACCGGGAAATCACCGCCTCCATCATCGAGCTTGCGCACAAGCTGGGCATGCACGTGGTTGCGGAAGGCGTGGAGAGCATCGAGGCAAAAAAATGCCTGGAAGACATGGGCTGCGAGCGCATCCAAGGCCACCTCTACAGCCCCGCCCTTCCCATGGAAGCATTTTTGCGCTGGGTGTCCTGCGGACGGCAATTTGTCCCGCGGAGTCCTGCGGACGGCGATTCCCCCCGAGGAGGCGCTGGCTAAGCGTCACGTTCCTCCTGATTATGATGAGGCGGGTCTTGACATGCCCTTGTGTGCCAAAGGATCGTTCTCCCCGCCACCCGCAGGAACTCCCGATTGGCTTCGCGGAAGATGCCGATCCGCTCGCCCATCACTTCCCTCGCCGTTTTCGGGGACAAGTTGCTGTCCGCTGGACCCATGTTACGAGCTTTTGAATCTGTCCGCTTTCATGATTTTCAAATTGTCCGCTTTTTTGTGCCGTATGCCAATTGCCGGAGGGCGTAGCCCGTAGGCAATTGGCATGCGGCGGCGGACG
>JAISLJ010000126.1 GCA_031290955.1 Zoogloeaceae bacterium
TGAGAACCGCTTGGTGTAGCGCCGCGTCTACCGCTTCTAGCGCCGTCAGCGCCCCGGATTGTTGTTCTGGCTTTAGTTTTCCAAAGCGTTCCGGCAAACGTAATTCTTCTCGCGCACCTTCTTCGCGCGCGCACGGTACAGTACGTATTTTTTTTATATATAAAGTACTACGTACTGTACTCGTACTATCGCACTTCGGATTCAGTACCGCCGTCTGGCGCGGGTTTGCGCCCAGTTCGGATTCCGAAGTGGGGTTTTCACGATTCCGAAGTGGGGGATTTTGCCCCTCCTCGGAATCGTGACGGGCCTCTTCATGTGGATAACTTTCATTCTGTGAATCACTTTCCGCCTTTAGCGCGCCTTCCCAACCTTGCGTTGAGAGTTGCGCGATGAGGAGTTGCAGGCGGCTCGGCAAGACCTTGTTCCTGAGCATCGGGTCTTCCGAGATGTCCTTGAGGACATGTGTTCCGACGCGCTGAATTGATTTGCTGGCATGGCTTAACGCCTTGCCGACCATGCCCAGGTATTCCGCGTCGAGCTGCATGGCCTCCCAGGGCGTCAAGGGGGAATCGTGCAGGACGTAAAGACTCCCCTGCATGCGTCCATTCTTGGGATTTCTCCGGCGTCTGACCAGGCTGATCCAGCGGGTGAGGCGCAGCATGGTGAGCGCCCGCGCCACGGTTTCGTGCGAAGCGCGTGTGGCGCAAGGCATGGAAGCGAGGTAGACGGCCAGTTGGTCGTAAGTGGGGAAGGCGGTGATGCCGTCCGCGTTCAACATGAGGCGCAAGACCAGCCAGGCGTTACGCTCCAGCGGGGTGAGACACCGATCCAGCAGTAGCGCCTGTGGAAAACTCTCGTGCCGGTTGCCGCTGTAGAGGAAACCATCCTTTGCCAGGGCTTCCAGGCGGTTCGGCGGGGCATTCATGACCGAACGTTCAGAACTGTTTTGCCTTGATCCAGTCGCAGAGCGCGTTCCAGATCACTGCGAGGGGAAGCCTCATCTCTTCGGCCATGTCCGCCGCCATGCGCAATATTGCCTTTTTGTCCTGCGGGTCGATGCGTTCTTGCCGGACGGTTGTCGAACAGCGCCGCCACAATTCGCTACTCTCTTCATCGGAGAGCACCCGGTGGCGTCCCTTGCGCCTGGGCTGATCGATGGTAATGCGTCGCAGCGCGACTTCCTGATGGGTCAGGCCGTAGAATTCGCCAAGGATCTCCGTGGTGGCGCCCAATCGCAGGAGGCGGTCGATTTCGTCGAATTCACGGTCGATCTCCGAATCCCGTTGGAGCAGGCTGCGCAGCGTGTCGAGGTTGATGGTGACTGAACACCACGGAACCGTCGTGTTGACGAGCATACTGACCGTGGCGGGATGCTTCAGAACTTTAAGCGTGGCCTCGTCAAATCCCATTGACTTGACGCGCTGGAATTTCCCGTTGCGCAGGTCGTACAGCACTTGAGTGATAACGGCCTGATTGAGCGGATTGGGTTCCGGCATGCGTAGCCTCACGGTTCTGGCTGGTTGGCGGCTTCTGCTTCAATTTCACGTAAGCGGCGGGCGAGGCGCGCCAAGCGAAAGAGTTTCAATGTTCCCTCGTCGCTCAGGCGCGGGATCGAGGATTCGGGGGTTCCAATGACAATAAGCAAGGGGTGCTCGTCAATGGATTGCAGCAGCGCAAAAACGGCGCGGGAAAAATCCGAAACGGGTTCGGGCAGTGGCAGGCAAACAAAGCCGATGCTGTGCTCGCACGGCGCAACCTGGGCGTCAATGTCCGCCTCATGAGCGATTTCGCGGGCGAACTGGGCAATGTGGGCGCGCAGGCATTCGGGCGTGTCCAGGCCAGGAGCAATGCGCCAGATGTCGGTGACGGGGTAAAGGCTCTCAACCTGAACCGGGATTGTCTGTGGCGCCTCTTCGTTGCATTGGCCTGCTTCTCCAGTATGGTCGACCACCATCTGCTGGATGGATTGCAGGCGTTCCGTCGTTTCCGGTGGAGGGACAGTCTGTTCATTGGGTTCGTCGTTCCTGTCCTCTGGATTCCGAGGCTTCCCTATATTTCTTGTGATCTGATCGGGCTTGCTCTCTGGCATTTGGCCATGAAAATCGGGAGAGGCAGGGGAAGTATCCTGTGCTGATGTCGTCTGTTGTGTGGGGACAGGTTGTGCGGGCGCTTGTTCAGGTGGAGAAACAGGTTTCGTGCTGAGCAGTTGATGGCGCTTTTCCGCGACGAAGACTTCCGCTGCTAGCGTGTCATAGGGCACACCGAGCAGGTCGGACATCTGTCCGATCAGTTCATCCTGTACCCGTTGCAGGGCAAAACTACCCGCTTTACCATCAAAACCAGCCAGGACATCCTGAAACAGTACAGGGAATTCATGTATCTGGCGCTTCTTGGCATGTGCCTCCCAAGTTTGGGCGGCGCTGTGCCGCAGACGGGTCAATTGCTCAACCTGATGGCGTCCCAGACCGCCATAGAGCACATTCGGAATGGCTGGCAGCAGGTATTCGACGGCTTCCCGCATCCGGCTGATATGCGGTTGCAGCACAGGATACCCGGCGGCTTTGAGGCGTCGAGCCAGTTCCGCCTGCGAGATTGGCTTGCCGTCCTTGGCCTCATAGAGTTCACGGGCTTTTTCGACGCCCAGGGCGCGCTCGATAAACGTCAGGCCGCCGTGCAGTTCGTTCTCCGCCAGATGCCCGGTCAGCGCGACAATCTCGTCCGACCAGGGACGAAACAGGCAGGAGAACCGGTAAAAACGCTCGTCCTTCGTCTCCGCCCACAGTTCGCGCAAAATGGCGAGCCGTGTATTGCCGCCGTTCCTGATGATGTAGTGATCCGCGCCGGGACGTTTGGTAATGGGCGGCGGCGCGTCCAGTCCGCGCTCCCGAATCGAAGCCTTGATCTCCTCATGGAGCGGATTCTTGGTGATACGCGGATTGAGTTCGTAAGGGCGCAGTTCGTCCAGGGTAACGACCACAGGTGTGTCGGCAATCGGCGCGGACAAGGCCGCAGCGACCGGCCCGGTACGGGTAAATCCTTCACTTTGCAGCTTGGCAGCCATGTCCAGCAATGGATCAGTCATGGCGCTTTTCTCCTTGCGTGGATAACAACGAATGAGAGATACCGAGGTGAATCGGCGGCAATCCTGATTTCCGCAATTCGATCCGCCCGTCTTCCAGACAATGTGAATGCCATCCTTCGCAGGCGGCGAATGCGATCAGGGAAGCCATGTGAGCAAGGG
>JAISLJ010000127.1 GCA_031290955.1 Zoogloeaceae bacterium
CCCGTCTACGCCGTGACCGAAACGCGCCTTTTGCCCGCCAAGACGCAACGCTTCATCGATTTTCTGCGCGAGGAAGCGGGCAAATCCTGCGCCGAACGCGGGCGGCATCGCTGACCCCGGAAAGGGCCGCGCCGGAGCCATCCGCTGGTGTGCGGACATGTCCGGCGAAGGGGTGGTTTGCCTTGCTTTGCGCCCTTGCCGTTTGTGGAGGCCAATGGATTGCCACGCAGTCCGTTGGCCCTCGCGATGATGAGACAGCGGGCGCTTCTTGTCATGGCGGAATATTGGGGGCGATTCCGTTGTTGCGAGCACGGCGAAGCAAGCCAGAAGGGGACAGGGAAAGCCTCTGGCGCTTCGCGTCCCGCATGCTTTATCCTCTCCCCTGATTCTTGCTGTCTGGTTCCCGCTCCCTCGCCATCAGCCGATTGGCGGCGCTGAGCAGGGCGCGCAGGGAGGCGGTGACGATGTTCTCGTCGATGCCAACGCCGTAGCATGTCCCGGTTGCGCCGCTTCGGGCCACTTCCACGAAGGCCACGGCGCGGGCGTTGCCGCCACTGCCCAGGGCGCGTTCCTCGAAGCTGCGGATTTCCAGCATGATGCCCGCCTGCCGCAGGGCGGCGAGCGTTGCGTCGATGGGGCCGTTGCCCGTGCCCGCAAGCCGCCGGGTCTCGCCTGCCAGGACGATTTCCAGTTCGATCCCTTCGTCGTTTCCGGCGTCAAGGCGATGGTGCGAACGGTATTGCAAGGGCGCGTCCGCCTCCAGGTAGGTTGTCGAGAAAAGCTGCCAGAGCGTTCCGGCCTCCAGCTCGCCGCCAGAAGCTTCGGCATGCCGCTGCACGACCCGCGAGAATTCCACCTGCAAGCGCCGGGGCATGACAATGCCGTAGTGCGTCTCCATGAGGTGGGCGACGCCGCCCTTGCCGGATTGACTGTTCACGCGAATGATGGAATCGTAACCGCGCCCGATGTCCGCAGGGTCGATCGGCAGGTAGGGAATGTTCCAGCGTATTGCACCAGATGCCTGGCGCGCGGCGAGTCCCTTGCGGATCGCGTCTTGGTGCGAACCGGAAAAGGCAGTGAAGACGAGGTCTCCGGCATAGGGATGACGCGGATGCACGGCAATGCGGGTGTATTCTTCCGCCATGCGGGCGACCGCGCCCAGGTCCGAGAAGTCGAGACCGGGATGAATGCCCTGCGTATAGAGATTGAGCGCCAGGGTGACAAGATCGACATTGCCGGTACGTTCGCCGTTCCCGAACAGGCAGCCCTCAACGCGGTCGGCTCCGGCCATCAGGGCCAGTTCGGCGGCGGCCACGGCGGTGCCCCGGTCATTGTGCGGGTGCACGCTCAGGATGACACTCTCGCGCCGGGCAAGGCGGCGGTGCATCCATTCGATCTGGTCGGCATAGACATTGGGCGTTGCCACCTCCACCGAGCCGGGCAGGTTCAGGATGACCCGGTTTTCCGGCGTTGCGCCCCAGGCTTCGGTCACGGCATCGCAAACTTCCAGGGCAAATTCCGGTTCCGTTGCCGAGAAGGTTTCCGGGCTGTATTCGAGCGTGATCTTCGTGTTGCCCTGTTCGGCCAGTTCGCGGCACAGGCGCGTGGCATCCACCGCCAACGCCTTCACGGCTTCGCGCTCCATGCCGAAGACGATCTCCCGGAACTGGGCGGAGGTGGCGTTGTAGATGTGCACGATGGCGTCGCGCGCGCCGGAGAGGGCGGCAAAGGTGCGGCGGATCAGTTCGGGACGCGCGGGAGCGAGCACTTCGATGCGCACATCTTCCGGGATGAGGTTCGTCTCGATCAGGGTGCGCACGAACTGGAATTCCGTCTCCGAAGCCGAAGGAAAGGCAACCTCGATTTCCTTGAATCCCAGACGGCAGAGAGACTGGAAGAAAGCGAGCTTCTTTTCGCCGGGCATCGGCTCGAAAAGCGCCTGATTCCCGTCGCGCAGATCCGTGCTCATCCAGATCGGGGCGCGGGTGATGCGCCGGTTCGGCCATTGCCGGTCTGCCAAGGGCATGGTCGGAAACGGCGGATATTTTGATGCGACGTCCTGCAACATGATGAAACCTTCTGAAATCCAAAAAAGAAGATGCCATCTTACGTGAATCCCGGCGAAATTTGCTTGCGTTTTTTGCGCAACAAAAGTCTTGTCGTGAAATTTTCTTGCTGCAATGGGTTTGCCCCTGAAATATAATGCCGCATCCCTGCCATCCGAAAAAAGATTCTTCGCCATGCCTTCTTCCACCCTCCCTTCTGGCGCGCAGACTGCCCAGGAAACATTGCCGTCCGCGGGGCCGGTGGCGGGACCCTTTGATCGCTATGATTACAGGATTCTCGAAACCCTGCAACAGGATGGACGCATCAGCAACCAGCATCTGGCCGAGCGCATCGGGCTTTCGCCTTCGCCCTGCCTGCGCCGGGTACGCGCCCTGGAAGAAGCCGGGCTGATCCGGGATTACCGGGCGCGGCTGGACGCCCGCAAGCTGGGCCTCTCGCTCATGGCGCTCATTCACATTGCCATGGATCGCCACACGCCGGAACGCTTCGAGAATTTCGAGGCCGGCATCCGGGAGATTCCGGAAATCATCGAATGCCTGCTGATTACCGGCCAGGACGCGGACTATCAGATGAAAGCCGTCGTGCGGGACATGGACGCTTACCACGAACTCCTCCTGAACCGCATCACCCGCATTCCCGGCGTCAGTGGCGTGCATACGAGTTTCGTCCTGCGCCAGGTCGTGGAAAACGCGGCGCTGCCCCTGCGCCGCGATCTCCTGTAACCGTGTGGATTCCAGCATGACGCTCTCTTCCCTGCGTTCCGGCTGTGCCTTCGTCTGGCGCTTCACGAAGCGCGTGCTCCTCGCCGTGCTGGCCCTGTTCCTGCTGCTCCAACTCTGGTTTTTGGGCTGGGTCCTGTGGTGGAAGGAAACCCCGCCGTCGCAGACCAGTTTTATGCGCACTCGAATCGGCGAAGCGCCGGGACGGACAATCCAGTACCAATGGGTGCCGTATGCGCAGATTTCCGTGCACATCAAACGCGCCCTCATCGCGGCGGAGGACGCCCATTTCCTCGAACATTCCGGCTTTGACTGGCAGGGGATCCAGGTCGCCATCGAAAAGAACCAGCGCAAGGGGCGCTACGTGGCGGGCGGCTCGACGATCTCCCAACAGCTTGCCAAGAACCTCTTCCTGAGTCCGCGCCGCTCCCTGCTGCGCAAGGGCGAGGAAGCCATGATTACCCTGATGCTCGAAGCCTGCTGGGATAAAGAGCGCATCTTCGAGACCTACCTGAACGTGATCGAATGGGGGGACGGCATCTTCGGAATCGAAGCGGCCGCCCGCCACTACTACGGCGTGAGCGCCGCGCAGCTCACAATTCCCCAGGCAGCGAAACTTGCTGCCATGGTGCCGAATCCTCGTTATTTTGAGCGTTACTGGGGGAGTTCGGCGCTTCGAGCGAAGGCGGATATTCTTCGGGGCCGGATGCCGTCCGCGCGGGTTCCGTAGGTGTACCATTTCATGTGATCGCCCAAACCGTAGGCGCAGCGCGGAACCTCACCCTCGCCCGCTTGGCGGGAGAGTGTGGCGCGAAGCGCCGGTAATTTTTTCCCGCCTTCCAGCGGATTGGGCAGCGCCAATGTCGAGATTGCGGCGGAGTGTCGCATCCCGGACGATTCGATTCAATTTTCACGCTGGCCGCTGTTTTTTGCGCGTGAGGTGTTGCACGGAAGGTGTGAGCGCCCTGGCGCGACGCTATGGCGTCGGGCGCGTCACGGTGCGGAAATGGAAGCATCGCACGAACCCGATGGATCGCTCGCATACGGCGCATCGTCTGCAAACGACGATGAACAGCGCTCAGGAGACCATCGCTGTCTATCTGCGCCAGCATTTCTTGCTGCCGCTCGATGACCTGCTGGCGGT
>JAISLJ010000128.1 GCA_031290955.1 Zoogloeaceae bacterium
TGCGAGCGATCCATCGGGTCCGTGCGATGCTTCCATTTCCGCACCGTGACGCGCCCGACGCCATAGCGTCGCGCCAGGGCGCTCACTCCTTCCGTGCTCGCGGCAATCTCCGCGCGCACCGCAGGCGTTGTCCGGGCGTTCTTATGCAGACGAAGTTCCATCTTCTCCTCCTTTCCTGGATTTTTGAGAATCTATCACTTCCCGTAACACTTCACGCGCAAAAAACAGCGGCCAGCGTGAAAATTGAATCGAATCATCCGGGATGCGACATTTTCTATATCCCGGAAAGTGCACATGGAAACTTTTCTTGCCAGAGTGAGAGGGCAGGAGTCTCAATTGGTTCTTTTTCTGTCTTCCCCAGAAGTTGGCATCCTTGATTTTCATGTGGACATCAAAAAAAGAATTTTCTTGGATGGATGTTGCATCACACAAACATTCCCCTCATGGAGTTGTCCAGAATATTTCTTCCTGTCGTCTGATTCTTTAACGGTTTTTGGAGAAAATTTTGTTGTGCCGAAAAACCATGAGAACTATCTTTCTTTTCTGTATGGGAACTGGAAAGTAAAAAGAAATGACTGGAAATTCAGTGAGTATGCGGGATCAAAGATAGTGTGCCGTGGACTACGCCGAACCTTGAGAAATTGAAGGAACTATCTTCAGGACATTTTGATAGCCCATACATGCAGAAGATAATTGGCAGGGAATGATCGCTGCCTTTCTGTCTACACAGTTTATTCAATTTTCCATGCGCCATGTCGTCATTGGTCGGACAGAATCGTCGTCGCGAATCCGTGCGCGAAAGCGGTGGAATTGGTGAGTCCAGCGGCTTGCAGGCGGGTGCGGAAGGAAGGATCGGGGGAGTGTGGTGGATTGCATGCTCTTTCAATATAGGCATCCACGTTTTCCACAATCCATTCCTGTGCGCCAACGCACTCCAGCAGGGCAGCGGGGCGATGTGCCCAAGGAAGCGGTGAGGCGAGGCTCAGGTAAGGGCGGCCCATCCACAGGCAACTGGGCAAGGCCAAACCCCCTGCGTCGACCGGCGGCGCAAGCCCCAAGTCGGTTTCTTGCCAGAGGCGGCAAAATTCCTTCGCCGTGCGGGCGTGAACAAAGCGCAGGCGGTCGGCAAGAACGCCCGCGCGGGCAAAACGTCCGCAAATTGCCATTTGTGCGGCTTCGCCCAAATCGCCCAAGTTAAGGAGAAAGGAAGATTCCGGCAGGGCGGCGAGGAGTTCGGCAAACAGTTGCCATCCTTCCCGGCCGATTCGCTCGGCAGGCGTGAGGCAGGCCAGGACTGGCGAAGATCCCGGACCTTGCCGAGGTTCAATGGGGATTTCCGGCAAATCGCAGAATTCACCCAATCCGGGCAATTCCAGCGTGGGCAGCAGGGAGGAAACCGCCAAAGCCTCCCCTGCCAATATCCGGCAATCGGGCGATAAAGGCGGCATGGGCGCTTCTCCCCAAAGAAATCGGGCATTCACTTCAGCCCGCAGGAAAATGGCAAGCCGTTCCGCCGGACCATAGGCATCCAGATCGATCAAGAAATCCGGCGCAGCCGCACGGATTTTTTCCCGCGCGACCGCATCTTCTTCGCGCGCGATCAACATGACCTGGTCTGCAAGCTGCATGCAGAGACTTGTGAAAACTCGATTATCGTTGCGCGATGGTTCTTCCGCGAGAATCAGCAGGGTTGTGAATTTTTCCGGCGGCAGATCGCGCAACAGGGCGGGCAAGCGTCCCATTGAGGCTTCCCGTTTGCAATCCCCAAGCAGAAAAGCGATTTTCAGCAATTTTTTGGTGGATGACATTGCTTCCGGGGCCTGAATCTTTCTGATCTCTTCCGCTGAAAAATCTTTTGCCAGTCGTTCCTGGATGCGTCCTAGTGTTGCCAGGAAATTTTCGCCGCTCGCTTCAAAATGGGAAAAACAGTGTGCCGCCAGAAGATCATCAATCATGCCGCGAGAAAATCGCTGACGATCCTGAGCAAATTCGGCAAGATCCCCCCGTTGTGCCAGGATTTCCAGCAGGATTTCCCGCATCTCGGTCTGTGCCGGAGAGGGCAGGGAAAGGGCGGATTGCAGCAGGGAAATCGCCGCCTCGCTTTGCTGCGTTTGATGCAGGCTTTTCGCCAGGGCAGGATAAGCGCCCAACAGATCGGGTTGTGCCAGAACCGCTTCATTCAAATGATGGCACGCCCGTTCGGCCTCTCCCGCTGTCAGGAAAACTTCCCCCATTGCTGCCTTGAGATCGGCGCGCTGCGGTGCAATACGGGCGGATTGCGCGATAAAATCCTCCGCTTCCGCAAACAGTCCCTGCCGTGCGGCAATGAAGGCAAGGTAGGCGGAAGGCAGCGGGTTTTGCGCCTCCTTTTCCAGCAAATCGGAAAAGATTTCGATTGCCATCCCGAAGTTATTTGTCTGAAAGGCGGAGATGCCACGTTCCAACCAATCGGCAGAATCTCGAGGCTTTTCCGCATGCGCTTTTGCGGCGTCTTGGGTAATTTCGATGAAACGGGCAATACATGCCAAAGATTCTTGCTCATTCGCATCCAGATAATCTTCATAGGCGCGCGAATCGACGGCGGGAATGGAAAAATCAGGGGAGGCAATCTCTGCTTCAGTCGCTGTGAGAAATTCCACACCGGGAATGGAAGAAATTGCGGAAAGATCAAACTGCCGCAAATAATCCGTCATGACTGTCACGACCGGGCATCCGCAGAGAAGGGCTTCCCCGCCAATTGCGGAAGGCTCGTAGCAATACAATACCCTGGAGGCGCGCAGGATTTGCGCGATTTCTTCGGGCGACCGCGGAATATCCTGGCACAGGCTGATGCCGTTTTGAAGCAGATGCTCTGCCACCTTGCCGCCTTTCATCAGGTATTTGTGGGCATAGTAACAAAAGCCCTGTCTGTTTTCCGGGGAGGCACCCTTGCTGTTGAAAATCCTTCTGTCCAAAACCGGAACAAAAAGTTTTTCCGCATTCTTTTCTCCATCCAGAAAGAGTTCATGCCAATAAAAGGTCAATTCATCCGGCGCGAAATCCTTGTGCCCTTTCAGATGTCCCGCCCTGTTGAGCAGCCAGCGTGCCACAACATCCTGGTTGAATGGATTTCCCGGCACGACTTCCGGATAGACCGCAATCGGCACACGGCCTGCGTCCCGATGCCGCTTGACGATTTCTTGGGTCAGCAGCGGCGTTCTCAGGTGAGGATTGGTCTGTTCGCTGCTGCATGCGCAGGCATAGGCTTCATATCCCAGTTCGTTCAGGATGTGACACAAGTAGTGCAAGGCGCGCTGCCCGGCAGATTTCTGGGTAAAGACCGGAGTGAGGACGTAATAAGGCGCGTGGGGCGTCGCAAAAAAATTCAGGGATGGCTTGGCAGGACAGGAAGACATTGATGATTCTCCGGAAGCGGAAATTGAGAACGAAGGTATATTCATCATCCGGCTTTCCACGGGTTTGATTTCCACGGGGACGTTCTGATACGGCCAATCCTGTTGCGCAGCGCGTAGATGGCGCTTCATGAGAGTTCACGTTCCCCGGACAAAAGGAGTTCGCGCACATTCTACGGATGAAAAATATTTACGTCCAGCATCTTTCCGAAGAATAGAAAAGGAATCGGCGCCGCAGGAGACGCACAGGCGCGCCGTGTCGCGGCGGCTTCATTTTCCACCGCGCAAATCCAGCCCGGCAGGTTTCTCAAAGCGGTAGAACAGATTCGGCTCGGAGACGATGTAGATCGTGCCCCGTGCGTCAACGGCGACGCCTTCCGCCTGGGGGATCGAGCGGGCAAGACCGTGCCAGCCGCGCCAGAGCGGCATCATGCTGATGAGTTCCCCGACGGCGCTGTATTCGGCGAGCAGGCCGGATTCGTCGCTCAGGACGAGCAGGTGCCCTGTTCGGTCATGCAGGGAAAGGGAAGAAAGATCGCGCAAGAAATCTTCCGGGCCAACTTCGGGCCGCCATTCGCTGATTTGCAGGTTTATGGGTGTATCAGGACGTTTGTCGGACAGGAGACCTTCAACCTGGAAAACACGCAAGGGAAATTTTTCCTTGGCGACGAGAAGCCGCTTCTGGCTGGCGTTCCAGGAAATTCCCTCGAAGCCGAGGTTGCCGTTCAGCAGGATGCCGAGGCCCAGCCAATCGGCATTGGCGACATCAATGTGCGCCGTCTCCGGGTGGATCGAAATCCAGTAGATGCGCTGATGCCGCTCGTCGATCAGGGCGAATCCTTCGTCCCGCACATGGGTAATCCCTTCCAGATCCTCCACGCCAACGACCGGAATGCGCCGCAGTACGCGGCCTTGGGGCGTGAGTTCCACGATTTCCGCCGGTTTGTTGATGGCAAGGTAGAGGGTATTCGTTCGATCGTCATAGGTGAGGCCGGAGGCGTTGCGCGTGACGCCCTCAATGGGACGGGCGTCAATCGTGGCCCGGTAATCGGGCAGCCAAAGCCCCTTGTGCCGCCAGGCTTCTTCCTGACGCAGCGTCCCCGCCCAATGCCAGGCCAGCCCAGGCAACTTCAGGAAGAAAGCCAGTCCAACCAAAAGAAACACGGGCAGCGCGAACAGGAGGATGCGCCGCCAGCGCCGGTTTTTTCCCCGACGCCCCATCGCCATGAGCGCCTGCGCGGTCAATACGTCGTCCGTCATCACGCCTTCCTTCGCGTCGGCTTTGTCATTCCGGATTTCTCTTGCGCGAGCGCATGGTGAGCGTGGAGCCGCATCGTTTTCCTTTCGTCCCGGCACATGCCGGATTCGTTCATGGTCCGATGATAGCCCATTTGCGCTGCGTCATTGTGACGGAACGATGATGACCGTGCGGCGGTTTTCACGGCGGCCCGCAGCGGTGGCGTTGCTGGCGGCGGGATTGTCGCTGCCCACAGCCTTGATGCGCATCCTTTCTTCCTGCATGCCGCGCGTGACCAGATACTGGGCCACCATCTGGGCGCGCTTGCGCGCAAGTTCCCGATTGTAGCGCGCGGAGCCGGTATTGTCGGTATGGCCCTCAATTACGATGTCGGCAATGCCCACAGTGAGAAAGGTCTCCGCGATCTTGTCAAGCACTTCCCGTTCCCGCGCGTTCAGCCGGGCGCTGGAAGTGTCGAACAGGAGCCGCGCTTCCAGGTTCAGTTCCCAACCCTCCTCCGTCTCGGCAAAACCGACGGACATGAGCGCGGTGATCTGTTCCTGCGAGAGTTTTCCCTCCGGCGGGGGCGGGGGCGGAGGCGGCGTCTGGCAGGCGCACAGGAGCGCCAGGAGACAGGAAAAGGGCAACAATCGGGTCAGGAATTTTTTCCAATGGCACATCATTCTTCATTCCTCTACAGGGAAATTCCCGGCGGCCTCGCAATAACGATGCCCTCCGGCTTTCTTGGCGCGGTACATTGCGTGATCCGCCGCCAGGATCAGGGATTCCCCATCATGCCCCGTCTTGGGGAAGATGGCAATTCCCACGCTGAGGCGCAGGGTGAAAGGGAGTTCGCGTCCCTCATGGGTCAGGACGATATCGGGCGTATCGAGAATCTTCCGCGCTACACGCCGGGCATTGGCGAGGGAATCGATTGGCGAGAGCAACACGGCGAATTCGTCGCCTCCCAGTCGCGCCACGAGATCCGAGTGGCGCACCGCCTGCCGGATGCTCTGCGCCGTCTGGACGAGGTACATGTCGCCCACCGTGTGCCCGTGCCGGTCGTTGATGGATTTGAAATGATCCGAATCGAGATAGAGGACGGCCAGCTTGCCGCCGCCCGAACGCGCCAGCGCAATGGCACGTTCCAGGCAGTCGTTGAAATAGGCGCGGTTGGCAAGGCCGGTGAGATCGTCATGGGTGGCCTGATAGTTGAGGGAGGCATTGACATCCTCAAGCCGCATCTGCCGCGCAAGCAATTCCGCATTCTTGGCGTCCAGCTCCGCCAGGAGCGCCTTGAACTGCGTGTTGATCTGCTGGAATTCGGAGATGTGCAGGCGCGTTTCCCCCTGCGTCCGCAGGGTGTGGCGCAGGAAGGTGTTCTTGGCCAGCGCGTCCAGCTGGCTGGTGATCTGCCGTTCCGCCTTGCGCGTCACCCACAGGGCGCTCAATCCGGTGAGGATGAGGCAGACGAGGATTGCGCCTGTCATCTTGAGGAAGAACACGCGCAGGATCGCGCCGTCGCCGCGAATGGCGACCTTCCCCAAGGATTCGCCGCCATTCATGACGGGAATCACGGTATCGCCGGGGAAGAGGAGGCGGTTCATGAAATGGTCGAAGCCGTTTCGTTCCCTTTCTTCTTCCTCCGCATGCGCCAGCACCTTGCCGGAACGGGAAACGACCATCGCCATCTCCAGGTTCTCGCGCTCAAGCGTCTCGGCAAGAATTTCCTGGGCGGTAACGCCATCGTCGAACATCAGGGCGGCCTCGGTGGAATAGGCGATGGTGCGCGCCACCAGTTCCAGATTGGCATTGACCTGCGCCCAGAGCGTAAAGAGCGTGAGAATGCTCAGGGTGACGCCCGCGACGATCATGCTCACCACCGCCCCGATGAGATTGGCTTGGTGCAGCGCGGTAAAGAGCGTCCTCGTTTTCTGCGTTTTTGTTTGCTTCATGGCGGCGTCTGGCGCAGGCGGCTGGAGAGGCGCAGAACCTGCGGATTTACGCGCAACTGGCTGCGGCTGATGGCGTCAAGATTGGCGGCGAAGCCAACGCTGTTCGCCTTCGGCTCTGCCTCCAGGCAGAACATGCCGCCCAGGGAGCAGAATTCCTTGCCCTCCCCGATGGTCAGGATAGCGGTGTTGCCCGTGGCTTTCAGGAGCGTCCGGACTTCCTCATCGGGCAAATCCCCCACATACACGAGATCACAATCCCGGGCGACCTCCCCTTCTTGCGACAAGACCAGGAAGGTACTGGGAGAACCCTTCATCTTCTGGGTAACCGGGGAGAGTTGCCGGATTTCCTCCGCATGGGCCGACTTTCCGGCAAAGCAGATGCGAATGGCCTCGCCCAGCCGGGGCCAGCGCGTGTAGTTGATTACGCCCGCGACAATGACCGCAGCCATCGGCTTGCCATTTTCCTGCACCTTCCTTTCCTCCGCCTGCGCTTCAAAGAACAACGCAAGGCCCAGGAACAGGGCAACGATCAGGACAAGGGAGGCTGGACTTCCAGGGCGCGCGCAAGAGGAAGGAAGAAGCGGGAAGCCAGGAAAAACGAATTCGCCGCGCGATGCGGAAGATTGATCGCGCGGCGAAGCGTCGTATGCAGGACGGGACACGAGATCTGCGAAAATCAGGTCACGAAGACTTCCCTGTGATCCCGGATGCTGCTCTGGGCCAAGGCCGGGCCATTGTCCTGACGAGATTGCGCGGCATCCAGACGCACACGGGCGGCCTGCTCTCCCGCGGAATTGTTGTTTGCGGCATTGCTGTTCGCAGCGGCATCTTCCGCAGGACGACTGGCCAGATTGGTTTCGTTGCGTGCCGTCGTGCCCTCTTGCGGGGCCGTGACAGGCGTGTTTTGCGCTTGCGCGCCCGCCGTGGCAAGCGTTGGCGGCTGCCCTGCGGCAGCGAGGAGGGAACGACCTGCCGCGCTGATGGTGACGCGGCTGCTGGCGGGCGGTTCCTCCTCCCGGAACGCGGCGGCGCGCGGCGCTTCCCCGTGCCGTTGCGGGCCGGACGCAGCCCCCACGGCGGCAGGAAGATGGACGCCATAGGCGACTTGCAGTCCAACAGAAAATGCTTCCATGATCGTGCCTCTCTTTGGGAAAATGGGAAGGAGTCCTTTCTATGGTAGCGCAAGCTGGCAAATTTGCAATCGCGGTCTGCCGCCACTGTAGTGTAGCGAGCTTCCTATCTGTCCACCTTTGTAGCGCGATAGTTGTCCGGTCGTCATAGTATCTCCCTGGGAATTCCAAGGAGGGTTGAGATGAAGCGGACGCTCGTGCAGGAAGAGG
>JAISLJ010000129.1 GCA_031290955.1 Zoogloeaceae bacterium
CTCTCCAGCGGCCACCCGACCCTGGATCAAGCCGCCATCCGCGCCACCCGCCACGGCGCGCCTTTCCCCATCCCGCCACGCGCCATGACCATCGCCATGCGCATCGAGTTCATCGTCAAGTGAAGATCGGAGGATTGCGTCGTTTGCTTTCTATCGACAACATCGGACTGTCAAGACCCGCCAGATCATAACCCGGCAGGAATCGTTTTCCTGGTCGGCGGTAGGCTGGATCACGTAGTGGATCTTGTCGCGCTTCTTCATCGCGGAAAGGGAGGAAGAAATGAGCGTCGCTCCGCTCCGCAAGAAACGGCCCCCTCACCCGCCCCTACGGTTTTGTTGGTCTGGTCGGACAGTTCGTTGTACCCTTGGAAGAGAGTATTGAACGTCCGTCCGCACTCTCTCCCGCCAAGCGGGCGAGAGGAAGGCAAGCGGTCGAAGTGCGAGGCGTCCAACCCTTCGTCATTGCGAGGGCCGCAGGCCCGAAGGTCAGTTGCTGTCTGCCAAGACCGACTTGCGCTAGAATCCCGGCTTCGTCTTTGCAGGACAACATCCCTTGAACGGAATCACCATTGCCCTTTCCAAGGGCCGCATCTTCGACGAGACCCTGCCCTTGCTTGCTGCGGCGGGCATTGTGCCGGAAGAGAATCCGGAACATTCGCGCAAGCTCATCATCGCCACCACGCTGGCCCATGTGCGGCTCATCATCGTCCGGGCTTCCGACGTGCCCACCTATGTGCAGCATGGCGCTGCCGACCTGGGCGTGGCCGGGAAGGATGTGTTGCTGGAGCACGGCGGCGCGGGGCTGTACCAGCCGCTGGACTTGCAGATTGCCCGCTGCCGCATGATGGTGGCGACGCGGGAAGGGTTCGACTACGAGAATGCCGTTCGTCAGGGGGCGCGGCTGCGCGTCGCCACCAAGTACCTGAAAACCGCCCGCGAACACTTCGCCGCCAAGGGCGTGCATGTGGATCTCATCAAACTCTATGGGTCGATGGAACTCGCGCCGCTTGTCGGGCTGGCGGAGGCCATTGTCGACCTCGTCTCCTCTGGCGACACGCTCAAGGCCAACCGGCTTGTGGCGGTGGAATCCATCCAGGACATCTCCAGCCGTCTCGTGGTCAATCAGGCGGCGCTGAAACTGAAGCGGGAATCGCTTGATCCCGTCCTCGCCACTCTCAAGAGCGCCGTGGAGCAAACATCATGATCGCCATCCAGAGACTCGACAGCCGCGCCCCCGATTTTTCCGCCCGGCTCGATGCCCTCCTTGCCTTTGAGGGCGCGCAGGACGAACGGATCGAAGCGGCGGTGACGGAAATCCTCGCCGCCGTCCGGGCGCGTGGCGACGCCGCCTTGCTGGAATATACCCGGCGCTTCGACCGCCTTGCTGTTGCCAACGCGCACGCGCTCGAAATTCCCCAAGCAGACTTGCAGGCGGCGCTGCGCGATCTGCCCGCCGGACAACGCGCGGCGCTTGAGACGGCGGCGCGGCGCATCCGCGCCTTTCACACACGGCAGTTGCAGACGGGCTGGACTTATACGGAAGCGGACGGCACCCTGCTCGGGCAGAAGGTGACGCCGCTGGATCGGGTGGGACTTTATGTGCCGGGCGGCAAGGCGGCCTATCCTTCGTCGGTGCTGATGAACGCCTTGCCGGCCCGGGTTGCGGGTGTGGGCGAACTCATCATGACCGTTCCGACGCCCGATGGCGAAAAGAATCCGCTGGTGCTTGCCGCCGCCGCGCTCGCCGAAGTCGACCGGGTGTTCGCCGTTGGCGGCGCGCAGGCCGTCGCGGCGCTGGCCTTCGGCACCGAAACCGTGCCAAGGGCGGACAAGATCGTTGGCCCCGGCAATGCCTATGTTGCCTGCGCCAAGCGGCGGGTGTTCGGCATTGTGGGCATCGACATGGTGGCCGGGCCTTCGGAAATCCTCGTCCTTGCCGACGGCACGACCGACCCTGACTGGGTGGCGATGGATCTTTTCAGCCAGGCCGAGCATGACGAACTTGCACAGAGCATTCTGGTCTCGCCCGATGCCGCTTTTATCGAGCAAGTGGCGGCGAGCATGGAAAGGCTCCTGCCCCGAGAGCCGCGCCAGGCGGTAATCCGCGCCGCGCTGGAGCGTCGGGGGGCGCTGATCGCGGTGCGGGATATGGAGGAAGCCATCGCTCTTGCCAATCGTGTCGCGCCGGAACACCTGGAGCTTTCCCTGCGCGAGCCGGATGCCTGGGTGGAGCGGATTCGCCATGCCGGGGCAATCTTCCTTGGCCCCTACACGTCTGAATCCCTGGGGGATTATTGCGCAGGGCCGAACCATGTGCTCCCGACCTCCGGCAGCGCCCGCTTTTCCTCGCCGCTGGGAGTGACGGATTTCCAGAAACGATCAAGCCTGATCCGCGTTTCCCGCGAGGGCGCGCAAACCCTTGGCGCGCTCGCCGCCACCCTCGCCGACGGCGAGGGCCTGCCCGCCCACGCGCAATCGGCGCGTTACCGGATGGAAAAAACCTAACCTGCTCCTCTTTTGGAGCATGGCGCTTCCGCACAGGGCAAACGCACTGTCAGTACCCGCCCTTGCGCGGCGCATGGGAGAATGCACGAAGCAAACCAACGGGCAGGATACCTGTGTCCCAGATGCGGAACGGGTGTGTGGATTGCCGCGTCGCTTTGCTCCTCGCAATGACGAGAATTAAGGATATCCCGCGCTTTCTTTCTTGCAACGACGAGTCGACCGCTCACAGAAATATCCCAAACCCCAAATCTCCGTCATTGCGAGGGGCCGAAGGCCCGTGGCAATCCATCGGCAGTTATTTGTGCGATGCCCTTCCCGCCCAAGCGCGCGAGGGGAAGGCAAGCGTCCAAAATCGACAGGGCGGCGGCTTCGGGGTATGATGCTCCGTCGCTTTCAGGCTTGGAGTCCTTGTACCATGACGACGAACGATCACGATCCTTCCCGCGCCGATCCTTCTGCCGCAATGGCGGAATCGCCTTCTTCCGCGCTTTTCGGCCTGCCGGAGTGGGAGCGGCGAACACTGGAGAAGCTCGTTTTCGCCGCGCTGGAAGAGCAGCGGGCACGGCGGCGTTGGGGGATCTTCTTCAAGCTGGCCGGGCTTCTCTACATCACCATCATCCTGCTTTCCGTCATGGATCACTGGTCTGCCTCGCGCGGCGTCGGGCAGGGAAGCGGCGGGAAGAAGCATACGGCAATCATCCAGGTACAGGGCGTGATCGACGCAACCAGCGACGCCAGCGCCCAGAAGATCAACGCCGCCCTGCGTCGGGCGTTCGCGGACGAAAACACCGCCGGGATCGTGCTCCGGATCAACAGCCCCGGCGGCAGCCCGGTGCAGGCGGGCATCATCCATGACGAGATGAAGCGGCTGCGGCAAAAATACCCGAAAAAGCCCCTCTATGCTGTCGTGGAGGATTTGTGCGCCTCGGGCGGCTACTATGTCGCGGCGGGGGCCGAGCGCATCTACGTCAACCGGGCAAGCCTCGTCGGTTCCATCGGTGTGCTGATGAACGGTTTTGGCTTTACCGGCGCGATGGAAAAGCTGGGCATTGAGCGTCGCCTCCTGACCGCCGGGGAAAACAAGGGATTCCTCGATCCTTTCTCGCCCATGAAACCCGAACAGAAAGCGCACATCGAGACCTTGCTCCAGGAACTGCACCAGCAGTTCATCGCCGTGGTGCGCGAAGGGCGCGGCGAGCGGCTGAAGGAGACGCCAGAGACCTTCTCCGGCCTCGTCTGGTCGGGCGAGACGAGTATCCGGATGGGGCTTGCCGATGAACTGGGCACGGTGGATTCCGTCGCCCGCGATGTGCTCAAGACGGAAAAACTCGTGGATTTCTCCGTGAAGGAAAATTTCGCGGAACGCTTCTCCCGGCTTCTCGGCCAGCAGGCGGGCGCGAGCTTCGGCCAAGGCGTGGCGGATGCCGTGACGAGCGGCGGACTGCGCTGATGGCGCGCATGTGTTTGCATTTGTTCAACCTTTGTTCAACCTTGTCTGAAAACGGGACCGTTCCATGATTTCCATGATCTCGAAGCGCAAAAGAATCGTCGGCAGGATTGCCGGTTTTGTGGTGCCGGTGTTGATCGCGCTCGTCGCGACCGTCACGCTGGGCGTCTTGTTGGGGCAGCGGCTGAAGGAGGGCGAGACCAACGTCGTCGCGCCGCCCGTCCGCCTGGGCGAGACGCTTCCGGATGCCGCGCAGGCGACGCCGGAGGACGAGACGGGACCGATCGAACTCGTCGATCTCGCAAACCGCGAATTCGACGGCGCTCCGGCCTTGGCTCTCACCTTTACCCGACCGCTCGACGCGCGGCAAGATTACGATTCCTTCATCAGCGTGCTGGAAATGCCGTCGCGCCGAGGCGCGAAGCGCGTCGCCAGCAACGACCCAAAGGATACGGATGGCGAAGGCGGCACACCGGTCAAGGGTTCCTGGGTGGTCGGCGACAATCCGCGCCTCCTCTATTTCCCGCACGTGAAGCCGGATACCCGCTACGTGGTGCGCGTCGCGCCGGGCATTCCGGCCCAAAACAAGGAAAAGACCACGGCGGAATCCCGCTATGGCATCGTTACGAACACCGTCTCGCCCTCCTATTACTTCGCCAGCCGGGGCGTGGTGCTGCCCGCCCGCCAGAACGGCGGCCTGCCCGTGGTCACGGTCAATGTGCCGGAAGTGGATCTCCAGTTCCTGCGGGTAAAACCGGAAAAAACGTCCCTGTTCCTGCGTGAGCATGCCCGTCTCCAGGGCGCGGTCGGCGACTGGCAGCTTGATCACCTCTCCCCGCTCACGGAGAGCGTCTATGCCGGGCGCTTCCTGACCGAGAAAAAGCCCAACCGGCGCGGCGTTACCTTCCTGCCGGTCGAAGAGATCAAGGAACTCTCCGAACCCGGCATCTACATCGCCATCATGACCCAGCCCAACCGCTTTCGCTATGAAAGCCAGGTCACGTATTTCTACGTCAGCAACCTGGGATTGCATGCGCGGCTCTTCGAGAAGGGCGCGGATGTCTATGTGAGCGCTCTGGATAACGGCAAGGCGCTTGCGGAAGTCGAGGTTTCCTGGCTGGGGGCCGAAGGCGACACGCTCCTCACCGGCAAGACGGATGACGATGGCCGGGCGCAGTTTACCGAGCGCCCCGAGAACGCAACGCTCATCATGGCGCGGCAGGGGCGGCAGATCTCGCTCATCGCCACGCGCGAACCGGCACTCGATCTTTCCGAATACGAGGCAGGCGGCGCGCCGGGTCGACCGGTGCGTCTTTTCGCCTATTCCGGGCGCAATCTCTATCGGCCCGGCGAGCGTTTCGATGTTTCCATCCTGGCGCGCAGCGCGGATGGCGAACCCATCCCGGCACAACCCATCCAGGCCATCCTGAAGGCGCCAGACGGCAAGGAGCAATTCACCGCCACCTGGCAGCCGGAAGCGGCTTTCCCCGGCTACTACCAGCGCGCGCTGGAAATTCCGGCGGACGCGACCACCGGCTTCTGGAACCTGGAATTGCGCGCCGATCCCGCCGAGCGCCAGCCCGGCACGGTGTTCCGCTTCGGCGTTGAGGAATTCCTGCCCGAGCGCATGAAACTGGATCTCGATGCCGAACACGCCAGCCTTGACGCGCAACATGATTTTGCCGTCGAGGTCACGGGGAATTACCTCTACGGCGCGCCCGCCGTCGGCAACCGTCTCTTGGGCGTGGCGCAATACAGCCGCGAGAAGAACCCGTTCGCCAAGACGCTGCCCGGATTCGAGTTCGGGGACGCAAACGAGGATGCCGCGCATCACCGCGAGGAGCTTGCGGAAACGAAGCTGGATACTCAGGGCCGGGCGCGGCTCGACATCGACCTGGCGAACGTTGCCGGACGCCATTCGCCTTTCCAGGTGCGCGCCACCCTGAGTCTTCTGGAATCGGGCGGGCGGCCCGTCGTGCGCTCGATCGACCGTACCTACTGGCCCGCAAGCGACCTTCTGGGTGTGCGCCCCCTCTTCACCGGCGACTATGCGCAGCAAAACCATCCCGTCTCCTTCGAGGTGGTGCGGGTAAACGCCAAGGGGGAACTCTCCGGCGGCGCCTTCCCCGTGCGCCTTTTCCGGGAGAACCGCGAATACTACTGGCGTTTCGAGGAACAGGGCGGTTGGCAGTCCGGCTACACGGAGGCCGATGAACTGGTGGCTTCCACGAATGTCGCCTTCAAAGCAGGCGAGCGCGGTCGGGTGAGCCTGCCGACGCGCTATGGCCGCTACCGTCTGGAAATCAACGATCCCGAGACCGGCAAGGTCCTGCGTTACCGTTTCTATGTGGGCTGGAGCGCGAAGGCAGAGGAAACGGCAGGCATCCGACCCGACCGTGTTGGCCTGAAATTCGACAAGCCCGCCTACCGGGAAGGCGAGATCGCGCATCTGACGATCACGCCGCCGCACGGCGGCGAGGCCCTGCTCACGGTGGAGAGCGACGCCACCTTGTGGGTAAAGCGCCTTGCCCTGCCCGCGAGCGGCGCAACCGTGGATATCCCGGTCGGCAAGGACTGGCTGCGCCATGATCTCTACGTTTCTGTCATGGTGCTGCGTCCTGGCGACGGCTCGGCGGCAACGCCCACCCGGGCGCTGGGCCTTCTCCACCTGCCCCTGGCGCGTGACGAGCGGAAACTTGCCGTCGAACTTGCCGCGCCGAAGAAGATCGAGCCGGAAACCGCGCTCAAGGCGCGAATCCGCATTCCGGATGCCGCGGGGCAGAAAGCGTTGGTCACGCTCTCCGCCGTTGATGTCGGCATCCTCAACATCACCCGCTTTGCGACGCCCGATCCCTTCGGGCATTTCTTCAGCAGGTTGCGCTACGGCGCTGACCAATATGATGTCTATGGTCGCCTCATCGAGCGAATGGCCGGGCTGAAAGGCAAGCTGCGCTTCGGCGGTGACGCCATGCAGCCAGCGGGCGGAAACCTGCCCAAGAAAGTGCGCATGGTCGATCTCTTCTCCGGCCCGGTGGCCCTGGATGCCAAGGGGGAAGCGGAAATCACGCTGCCGGTGCCGGATTTCAACGGGCAATTGCGCCTGATGGCGGTGGCGGCAACCGAGAACCGCTTCGGGAATGCCGAGGCCGAGGTTGTGGTGGTTGCGCCACTGGTCGCGGAACTGGCGACGCCGCGCTTTCTTTCCGTGGGCGACAGCGCCATCATCGCCCTGGATTTGCACAATCTTTCCGGGGCGGGGCAGAGCCTGCAAGTGGAAATCGGCAATGCGGGCGGCCTGCGCATCCGCGATGCCCGGCGGCAGGTGCGCCTGAAAGACCAGGAGAAGGTCACGCTGCGTTTTCCGGTCGAGACGGGCAGCGCTTTCGGGCTGGTGCCGCTCTCCGTGAAGGTGACGGGCAGCGCGCGCCTCAACCGGGAATTCGCCCTGCAAGTCGAAGCGCCCACGCCCCGACAAAGCGCCCTGCGGCGCTACAGCCTTGCGCCAGGGGAGCGCGTGAGCGCACGTGATCCTGGCGTCGGGAATTTCTTGCCCGCCACCGTTACCGGCCACCTGACCCTCTCCACCCGTCCGCCGCTCGATGTGCGGGGCAGTATCCAGGGCCTGCTTACCTATCCCTACGGCTGCACCGAACAGACCACCAGCACCGCCTATCCGCATGTGTTCATCAATGAAGCGGAGGCACGAAGTTTCGGCTTGAAGCCCTATACGCAAGAAGAGCGCGAGGAAATGCTGGAGAAGGCCATCGCCCGCCTGGGCGCGATGCAGGCCGCCAATGGCGGCTTCAGTCTGTGGGGCCAGGTCTCCCAGTACGAATACTGGCTTTCCGCCTACGTGAGCAATTTCCTGCTGGATGCCCGCGAACAGGGCTTTGCTGTCCCGGATTCAATGTCCAAGAAGGCGCTGGATTTTCTCTTCCGTGCCTTGCAGGAAGGTGCCTCCGGCCTGCCCGTCAACGCGCCGCTTGCCAACGGGGGCGAGGATGGCAACGCGGACGACAGCGATGTCAGTTGGGGGGATGATGACCACTATGGCGGCAATGGTCGTTTCGGCGCGCTTGCCTATGGCGCGTATGTGCTGGCGCGGGAATCGCGCGCGCCGCTCGCCACCCTGCGGCAGATGTACGAACGGCGTGGAAATGCGCACTCCGGGCTGGGCCTCGTGCATCTGGGGCTGGCGCTCACCCTGATGGGCGATGAGGAGCGTGGTCGTGTCGCAATCGCGGAGGGCGTTGCGAAAGCGCCGCGCTTGGATGAACGCTATTGGTGGTGGGGCGACTACGGCAGCCCCCTGCGCGACGCCGCGCTCTCCTACATGCTGCTCGAACATCACAAGATCACGGTGGAAGGGAAGGAAAACCTGCTTGTGCTCGTTGCCCAGGAACTGGAAGGAAACAAATACACCAGCACTCAGGAAAAGCTGGCCCTCTTCCTGGCGGGCCGCCAGATGTCCTCGGCGGGGAGCGCCTCTTGGTCGGCCACGCTGGAGCGGCGGACGGGCAAGGAAACCCTGACCCAGGGCGGTGATTTCGTGCAGGCGCTGGAACTTGCCGACCTTGCCCACGAAATCGGCATCGTCAATACCGGCAGCGACCGGCTCTACGTCGAACTGGCGACGGCTGGTCATGCCGCGCGTCTGCCTGCGGTCAAGAAGGATGTTGTGGCGCTCTCCCGCAAGTTCTACGACATGCAGGGCCAGCCCGTGGGCAACCGCCCGTTGCGCGTCGGGGAGAGCGTCCTTGTCATGCTGGAGGTGTCTCCCAGGAGTCGCCTGCGCAATGCGCTGGTGGTCGACCGCATTCCGGCGGGGCTGGAGATCGAGAATCTCAACCTCACTCAGGGCGAACATCTGGATTCGGTCACGATCAGCGGGGAAAACCCTGCCGAGGCGATGCAGAACCCGGAGATCCAGCATGTGGAATTCCGCGATGACCGCTTTGTCGCCGCCGTGCGCCTTGATCCGGAGCAGCCGCTGAAACTCTTCTACCGCGCCCGCGCCGTTACGCCCGGTCGCTTCGTCATGCCGTCCCTCTACGCCGAAGACATGTATCGCCCCAACCTCCACGGCATCTCGGAACCCGGCGGCGCCTTGACGATTACGGACGAGCGTTGAAACAAACCGTATGAAGAAAAGCAGAAGGGCCGCCTTCAAGGCGGCCCTTCCATTCCTGAAATGGTGCCGGCGAGAGGAATCGAACCCCCGACCTTCGCATTACGAATGCGCTGCTCTACCAACTGAGCTACACCGGCAAAGTCCATGATTATAGTTTCAAGTGACCAGAGAGGCAATGACCGTTCCCGTTCCCATGATCCGCCGGGCAGGATACCGATGAATCTGTTGCGCGCGCTCGCCACGGTGAGTGGCATGACCCTCATTTCCCGTATCCTCGGGTTTGTGCGGGATTTCGTGATCGCCCATGCCTTTGGCGCGGGCCTCATGACCGATGCTTTCTTCGTGGCCTTCAAGCTCCCCAACCTCCTGCGGCGGCTATTTGCCGAAGGCGCCTTCTCGCAGGCGTTTGTGCCGCTCTTGGGCGAATACCGGAACCGGGTCGGCGAGGCAGGCACGCGGGAACTCCTGGACCACACGGCAAGCGTGCTGGGTTTTGTTCTTTTTTTGGTCACGCTTGCGGGCGTTCTGGCTGCGCCCGCGCTCGTCTGGCTGTTTGCCTCCGGCTTTGCAGCGGAACCGGACAAGTTCGCGCTCACCGTCACGCTCACCCGCATCACCTTTCCCTATATCCTTTTCATGTCGCTCACCGCGATGGCGGCGGGCATCCTGAACACCTGGAGCCGCTTTGCCCTCCCGGCCTTCACGCCGGTGCTCCTCAACCTCAGTTTCATCGTGATGGCGCTCTTCGCCGCGCCCTGGTTCGATCCGCCGGTGCTGGCGCTCGGCTGGGCAGTGTTCCTGGGCGGGATGGCGCAGCTTGCCATCCAGATTCCGGCGCTGCGCAGGATCGGCATGTTGCCCCGTCCTTCCCGCGCGCTGGGCGCAGCCTGGCGGGATGCCGGAGTGCGGCGCATCCTGAAGCTGATGGGGCCGGCGACGCTGGGCGTCTCGGTGGCGCAGGTGAGCCTGCTCATCAATACCCAGATCGCTTCCCACATGCAGGGCGGCAGCGTCTCCTGGCTCTATTACGCGGATCGGCTGATGGAATTCCCTGCCGGACTCCTGGGCGCGGCATTGGGCACCATCCTCTTGCCTTCCCTCTCCCGCCAGCATGCCAAGGGCGATCCAGCCGCCTATGCCCGCATTCTGGACTGGGGCTTGCGTCTTACCCTGCTTCTGGCCCTGCCCGCCGCGCTGGGGCTGGCGCTTCTGGGAATCCCGCTGGTTGCGACCTTGTTCTTCCACGGCGCGTTCACGGCGGAGGCCGTGGAACAGACCCGCTGGGCGCTCGTTGCCTACAGCACCGGGCTTGTCGGCATGATTCTCGTCAAGGTGCTGGCGCCCGGATTTTACGCGCAGCAGAATGTAAAGACGCCGCTCAAGATCGCTTTGGTTTCGCTGTGCGCCACCCAGATCATGAATGTCTTTTTCATCTGGGGGCTGGATCTCCGCCATGCGGGGCTGGCGCTTTCCATTGGCCTTGCGGGCCTGCTGAACGCCCTCCTGCTCTTTCTCGGGCTGCGCCGCCGCAAGCTCTACGTTCCGGAAGCGGGCTGGGGCGGATTCTGCCTGCGGCTCTGCCTCGCCCTGGGCGCGCTCGCGGGCCTGCTCCTGCTCGCGCAAGGCGAGGCGGCGGATTGGCTCGCGTACAGTGCCGCAGAGCGCGTCATTCGTCTGGCGGGCCTCGTGTTCCTTGGCATTGCCGTCTATTTCGCCACCTTGTGGCGCCTGGGATTCCGTCTCAGGGATTTTCGGCTTTGGGGCGCGTAAAGGGATTTTTGCGATACGGTCCGGTTTTTTTCACAAAATCCGCTTGACAAGCGTTCGCGGAACAACAATAATGAGAACCGTTATTGTTATTTTGGAGGTGGTCATGAAATCCACCACGCCAGATGCTTCCCGCAAGAAGTCGGCCGATTTGCCGCTTTCCTGCCCATCGCGTCCCTGCCTGGATTCCCGGCAGCTTTTCCAGAATGGTTTGCGGCTCGTGGAGATCATCCACGGCGAAGTCCGCTACTCGTTGCGCCTGACGCAGGCGAACAAGCTGATCCTGACCAAATAACCGGCAGGAAAGCCCACAGGTGTTGTTCTCCGTTGCACTCTTGGTGGTCAAGCCAGCAATCGCAAGCCAGACCATTTTTTTGCGACGAACCTTGGCCTTCCCACGGAAGGCCACCCGGTCACAACAGAAAAACCCGCGCAGGAAGCGCGAATTCCCCCTTTGAAACTCTCCGAAGCCAAACCAGGTGCATCGGTGGTAAGATAAAAAGATGCGATCTCGAAATTCAGTTGCATGCCGCTTGTGACATGAAGAGGGAGAAGTGGCCGCCTGGCAGGAAACAAACCGGAGCAAAATCATGGGACTTGTTGATACGACCACCATCCAAAGGACGCAGGCCGAGCAGACCGTAGCGTTTTCCAATGACCTCGTGACGATCAGGCAGGGCTGTTTTGTGGCGGGAACCCTGGTGCATACCCGCGACGGATTGAAACCCATCGAGGATATCAAGGTCGGCGATTATGTGCTCTCCAAACATGAAAGCGGCGAGGGCGAACTCTGCTATCAGCCGGTGACCCGAATTTATGAATATGAAAATCGGGAGGTTTATTATGTTGTATGGTCGGCTCGTAAGGAATTACCAGAAGGAGAAAAACCTGATTGGGACTATGATTGTATCGCGGTAACTGGTGGGCACCCGATTTGGGTCAATCAGTTTGGTTTTTTCTTTTCTTCCACGGCAACCAGGGAGACAGAAGATATCTATCAGTGGATGAAAGTGGAAGATCTGTATATAAGGATGAGGGATAGTCTGGATGACGAGTTAGATGACATATGGCTTGATCATGTTTATGCTAAATTGGCGGATGGTCGTGTGGCCACTATCAGCATCATTCGCCCCGTTCTGCAGAGCGAAGATCCCGATATCGGCGTGGCGTTTCGCGATTGGTCGGGTTGGAAAAGCGTCGATGAGTGCGGTGGCCGGACTGTGTGTTTTGGCAGAAATGGGGTGAGGGATTCTCTCAGCGATCCTCCTGTCTCGCCGGGGCTTACCCACCTCTGGCAAATCGATACCAGCACTTATGACTATAACGGCTATGACACCGAGAGTGATATGTCGGTTGTACGTCGTTCGGGTGGTTATCTGCCGATGCGCCGGAAGGTGTACAATCTGGAAGTTGCCAATACGCACACTTATTTTGTGACCCGTT
>JAISLJ010000130.1 GCA_031290955.1 Zoogloeaceae bacterium
AACGACAGGAATTCCCTGCGCGGCGATCTGGAAGCGGTGGCGCAGCTTTTGACCGAAACCATACAGACGCATGTCGATCTTGCCGGGATCGAGATCGTCGAGGCGAAGATCGCGCACCTCGCCTACGCGCCGGAGATTGCCAATGCCATGTTGCGGCGGCAACAGGCCGCAGCGGTGGTGGCTGCTCGCGCCCTGATCGTGAAAGGGGCGGTGAGCATGGTGCAACTGGCGCTCTCCAGCCTGGAACTCAAGAAAATCGTGCAACTGGACGAGGCCGACAAGATCCAGCTTGTTACGAACCTGATGACCGTCCTGGTCTCCGAGAGCGAAACCCAGCCTGTGCTCTCGATGACAAAGGGACAATTGTCTTCCTCATGAAATCCTGCGGACAGCGCGAGCTACCCAGCGGTCCGTAATCTAGGTATCAAGACCCGCCTGATCATAAACCGGCAAGAATCGAATTCTATCAGGTTTTTTGGCTTTAGCAGGAGTCTATCCCGGAGCGCCGTCTGCCAAGACCCCGTCCGCAGGGATGCCTCACGGGATGTTGGATGGCGGGATGCTGCCGGGGAAGGCGTTGGTGATGCCCAGTTTCTCGATTTCTGGGTTCTCCCATTTGCCCGTGACCCGGTAACGCAGCCGGAATACCTTGTTGAGCGGATTCTGCAAAAGATTCTGGGCAATATAGGTCGCCGCACCGACCACCGGATTCACGGCAATGGCCACGCCCACCGCCGTGACGCTGCCCATCTCCGGGCGCACCGTGACGCGCAAATCCTGCGTTTCGCTCTTCATGTCCGCGCTGCCCTGCATGAGGATCTCCCCCACCGGCCCCTTGATGACAAGATCGCCCTCGGTGCGAATGACGCCATCGGCAAGCGAAAGACGCGCCGTAATGCTGTCGTAGGCCATGCCGTCACCAAAGATGTCGTGAAAATCAAACGCCAGCCGCCGGGTAAGGGATTGCAGCGACAGGAGGCCCAGGAGCTTCCCCACGCCCGGCTCCACCTTCGAGAATTGCCCCTTGGCCGCCTCCAGCCGCAGGCTGCCGCCCAGCGTGGCAGTGTCAAGCGCCGTTGGCGCGCCGCGCCAGTCCAGCTTGCCTTCCAGACGCGCCGTGCCGCCCTGGAGAACGTCCGGATAACCCATCCGCGTCAGGAGATTGCCGGAACGCTCCGTGGCAAGCGTGAATTCCAGACTGGTGCGGTCTTCCCCGTCCGCCTCCCAGATCCCGCTGCCGGTGAACTGCCCATCCGGATTCTCGATGCGCACCCGACGCAGGTTCCAGCGCCGCCCGGCATTGTCGGCCATGAGTTCAAGCTGGCCAAAGGCGCGTCGCCCAACACTGAAATCCTCCACGCGAATATCCATCCCCGGCAAATGTCCTGATTGTCCTGCGGGTCCTGCGGACGGCAATTGCCCTGCGGGCGGCGCTTGTTCCGCAGGCGGCATTGCCTGGGGCGTCAGGTGGAGTCGCTGGAAGCGCGCCGTAATTCGTCCGGGATCGTCGCGGTTGTCCGGCGTTTCCTCCGGGACTTCCCAGACGAGTTCGCCAACGGCATCGTCCGCAGCAACATCCACGCGCCAGCGCCGTCCTTCCTCCTGGCCCTTGCCGGGGAACAAGCCCAGTCGCGCATCCTTGAATTCCCGTCCGAGCAAGGTGAGCGTGTTCGCGTCGATCCGGATACGGCGGAGCGGCAGACCGGGCGGCGGATCGGCGGGCGTTGTAGCAGTGGTAGTGGCGGATGCGGCGGCTTCGGGAAAGAGCGGGGTTTCCTGGAGGAAATTCCGCCAGAGATCCAGATCGAGCCGCTCCTGGGTGATGAGAACATCTACGCCTGCGGCGGGTGGCTCGGTGATTTTCTGGCCAATGCCGATCATGCCGCGCTCGACAACGAAATCCTTCCCCTGGCGGCGACGTTCCAGCCGAGCTTCCAGACGATTCCCCAGGCGCGCGCCGACTGCCTCGCGCAGGATTTCGTCGCGGTTTTCCAGTGTGCTTTTCTCAAGAAGCAGGGGCAGGCGTTCCGTGGCGCTCTTGCCGAACGGTGCGGGAAGCGTTGCGGAGACACCGGCAAGATCGGACGTAATCACGAAATCCGCGCTCTTGCGCACCCGGATTTCCGCCTGCCAATCCGTGCTGCCGTTGATGCGCGCCAGCAGCGGCAGGTTGAAGTGGGCGCGCAACGCTTCCGCCGTCAGGCCGCCGTTCGCCCGGATCGTCACCGCGCCCGCTTCGGATTGGGCGTCCAGGTGCATGGGCGCGCCCAGGAACTGCCCGCGCAGGCCGCGAATGGCAAGCGCGCGCTCGCTGAAGTCGATCCTTCCCGCCACGCCGCTTGCCGGGGGCAGGCCGGAAATGAAGAAGAGACGATTGCCTTCGAGATGGTAGCGGCCTGCCACCCGGGTCTGTTCAAGGTGGGCGAGCGGAATGTCAAGGTCCAGTTCCAGCCGCCCTTCCCCTTCGGCGCGCATGCCCTCCGTAAAATGATTGATGCTCGCGGCCACCGGGCTTTGGGCGATGAAGGCGAGGAATTCCGCGCTGGGGCCGGAAACCTGGCCGCGCACCAGCAAGGTGTGTTCCTTGACGGCAAGATCGGGAATCTCGACCGTGGTCTTCCCCACTTCCGCGCCCAGAATGCGTCCCTTGCTCGCCTCGATGCGCATGCCGACGCCAAAGCCAAGCTCCGCCTCAATGCCTTCGATCACCGGCCAGCCCGGGCCGTAATGGAGAGTGACATCATGCGCCGCAACCGTGATCCGGAACGCGCCCGTGCGTGGGTCCCGGAAAGGAAAATCGGCAAGATCGCCCTTGAGCGTGAGCTTTGCTGTGCCCGTCCCGGCAAGCAATCCCTGCCGCAACCAGGCGGGAACGTTGGGATGCAAGACCTTGGGCATGTAGCGCCAAACGCTGGTGGCCTCAGCACGGGAAAGGCTGCCGGAAAGATCAATGCGCCCCGGTCCTGGCCTCGACCCTGTGGTGGTGGGCTGGTAGCTGCCGGAGAGTGTGCCGTCGGCATGCGGACTCCAGAAACGCAGCGTCTCGATGCGGATGTCGAGCGCATCGAGCGCCTCCTGCCCGGCATCCTTTCCGCCCGGCGGCGTCCAGCGAATCTTGCCTTCCAGGCGGGTGAAAGGCGTTTCCGGCTCGGCGAACACGGCAGGGAGTGAAAGCGCGGCATTCGTGCTCGCCAGGGTCAGTGTGCCGCCGCGCTCGGCAGCGGCGATTTCGCCGGAAAGGCCGGAAGCGCCGGGGATGTGCCCATGCGCCGCCCAGGTGAGGCGCTCGAAACGCGCCGCCAGCGCGTATTTTTTCCACGCGCCGCCGGAACGTTCCCCGCTTGCCTTGAAGGCATGCAGACGACCTTCCGGCTGATGGCGCGCCAGATGCGCCTGCGTTTCGGCATTGAGCGGCAGATAGGCGGCCAGCCCGGCAAGCGCCTTGAGATCAAGCTGGTTGATGGTGAGGCTGCCGCGCCCTTCTTGTTCCAGCGCCTCCGGCGAACCGCGCCATTCGGCGACAAGATCGGTAGGCGCAACCTCGTCGCCCGTCCGGGTCTTCAGCGCCAGACCTTCCGTGGCAAGCTGGATCCGGTCGGCGGTGCGCAAGAAACGCGCCCGGCCCGCCAGTCTTGTCAATTCCAGTTCCGGCAGGTTTTCCGCCAGACGCAGGCGCACGTTCTCCAGAGTGAGATCGGCGGTTGCGCTCCAGCCGCCGTTGTCGCGGGCAAGCCAAAGCCGCAGGCCGCCCTCGCCCTGCGGCACCGCAACCGGGTAATCAATCCAGGAACGCCAGACGGCAAGATCGGTCTGCTCCAGTTGCAGGTAGCCTTTTCCCTGCCAGTGGGCAAACGGATTGTCCCCCGCCCCGACCGTGCCCGACCAGTCGCCGCGCACATCAAGGCGCGCCGCGTGGCGCGTGGGCGGCAGGGCCGAAAGGCCGAAGCGATGGCGCTTCCCCCGGTTCTGCAATTCAAATTGCACATCTTCGAGGACGAGGGGCGGCGCGCCGCGTAATTCGTCCTCCCAGGCGAGCGTGGCATCCAGGATGCGAATGCGGGCTTGCGCGAAAAGCCAATCCAGGCCCGCGTTGCCGCCTTCCGCCTGCCCGGAAGGCGCAAGGGGAATGCCCGCCACGAAGAGCTTGCCCGCCGGGTCCCGACGCACCTGCAAGACCGGACGCTCCAGCACGAGGAGGGCAAAGCGGGGCTTTCCGCGCCACAGGGAATGGAGGGAATGCCAGGAGAGGACGCCTTCCACCTTCCCCAGCCGCAGGGCGGGCACGCCCTTCTGGTCGAGGATGCGCAGGTCTTCAAGGGCAAGCGCCGGATTGAGTCCCCGCCAGTGCCCGGAGAGAGTGCCGATGCGCACAGGCAAACCCAGCGCCTCCCCCGCCGCCGCCTCGATTTCCGCCTTGTACTGATGAATGCCCGGCAGCACGATGTAACGTAACAGCAGCACGAATGCGACGAAGGCCAGATAAAGGGCAAACACGCCCCAGCCCAAGGCCCGCCAGATCCTGTGCGTTTTTTTCGGGGAGGGCGCGGGAACGGGAATCGGCATATCCGGGCAAAGAGGCGCGCTGCGCCCAAGAGAGGAAAAGAAAACGCCACTAGGCGCGAAGAGGGCATTCTATCACCAGCCCAATCCCGCAGAAGGGACTTGTGGGCGGGGGTCTTGCAGACGGCAATGTGGACGGCGATGCTGCGGATGGCGTTTTAACAGGCCGCCCAAAAACTATACAGGAGCATATCGCACGGCATAATGCCGAACGCAACACATTGTTTGTAAAGAATTTATGAGATGCCATATGAAATAAACGTGACAAATGAATGGTTTTCGTGGTTTTTGGGCAGCCTGTTAGGTGTTCCGTTCCGTCCGATTCAATCCTGATTCGCGCCGATGGCGCATTCGGGTACGCTGTTCCAGCGGTTGTTGCAATATTTCCAGCGCACACGTTCCAGGCAGAAAAAACCGTTGTTGCACTGGGTTAGTTCTTCGCGCATCCTGCTGAGCCACTCCGCAGTGACGGCGGAATGGAGCGGACTGGCTGGTTGCTGTGTCGGGATCGCCTCTTCCGCCGCCACTTCTTCCTCTTCCTCTTTCTCATCCTCAATGAAGGTGATGGTTCCCACCTGCGGTGGGATGGGTTTGGCTTCCGCCTTCGGTTCGGGCGCAACAGTGGGCACGGGGGCTTGCATCTGCTCGGGTTCGTCGGGCAGGACGATCTGGCGTCTCGGCGGCTCCTGCCGTACTGCCCACGCAAGCCCCTGGAGCGCCGCAAAGACGGCAATGGAACCGATTACGAGCGTGAGCCAGGGAAAGCGGGCACGGCGCGGCGCGGGTGTTTCCTCGACACTGGGGGCGTCCGGCGCGATCTTCGCGCCGCATTGCGGACAGAAAAGCGGCGTCGTTTCCCCAAGATCGGCGTGGCAGGATGTGCATTGCATGGCGATGGCCCAGAACGATAATCCCGCGCATTATGCCAAAAATGCGCTCCTTCGGGAAAATCTTGCGCAGATGATTTTGCGGTTTCGGCGGCGGAAGGGAAAAGCAAGCGACAGCGCGGAAGAAAAACGCCCCCCTTCTCCTGCCCTTTGTGCACCTGTTACGAGCTTTTGAATCTGTCCGCTTTCATGATTTTCAAATTGTCCGCTTTTTTGTGCCGTATGCCAATTGCCGGAGGGCGTAGCCCGTAGGCAATTGGCATGCGGCGGCGGAC
>JAISLJ010000131.1 GCA_031290955.1 Zoogloeaceae bacterium
TGGCAAGCGTTTCATCTGGGGAGGCCGCTCAGATGTGCGCGCAGTGCTGTACATGGCGGCCTTGGCGGCGAAACGCCACAACCCGGTGGTCAAGGCTTTCGCCGAGCGGCTGAAACAGGTGGGCAAGCCGCCGAAGGTGCTCATCGTGGCTTGCATGAGGAAACTGCTGACCATCATGAACGCCATGCTCAAGCACGGCACGCCCTGGCAATCCCAAGGCGTGCGACCAGAGGAGGCGCTCTGTCCGGGATGAGAATTTGTCCGCGCGCTGCCGCAAGGTGTGCCGTGGAGGGCGTAGCCCGGAACGGCATCGCCTTGCGGCAGCGCGCGGACGCACGACAACCCCCTCCCCGATATTCGCGCGTTCCGCGCAGAAAGGAGAACATTCCAGAAGACGATAGCCCGAGAACTTCATCACTGCCCCTGACCGCAAAAAATGCTTGACGGCAAACACGGTTGCTCCCCCCAAGGGGGCGAGGGTAAAAATATGGGCGCGTTCGCGCCGAATGGTGGATGTGGATTGCCACGGCCTGCGGCCCTCGCAATGACGAAGGATTGGACGCCTCGCGCTTCCTTCCTTTCCATGTAGGGGCTGCCTCCTGTGACCGCCCTGTGCCATTACAAGCAGGCATTTCATTCTTGCAACCACGGCCCATCTCGTTACACATGCAGAACAGATTACGTGCCCATTGTCATCCATTCCTTGGATGCCTTGTTATGCCCACATCCCCATTTCAAACTTTCCATCGTCATAATAATCAGTGTTTCTCGAATCCATTTATCGTTACGAATGTCTGTTGCTTCATGGCCTTCCCCTTCTTGAAGAGCTTTTCTCGGATTTTATCATAGTATGATAAAGCGATAACTATGCGGGGGGCTTGTTCAGCGTTTCCTCAAAAATATCCGGATTTGCTGCGCGATCACGTTCATCCAGGCTGGCGCTTTTCGGAAAGGAGCGTCTCCGGGGCTTTGCAGCGTTCCCGGCCTTGGTTATACTGTAGTTGCTTTTGTCATTGACCCCTCGCCGCGAGGGCGGGATTGACGGCTTTTCTTCTACCTTTTTTGACTTCCGGGAGCAGGATTGCATGACCTTGACAGAATTACGCTACATCGTCGCCCTGGCGCGGGAACGACATTTTGGGAAGGCCGCCGACCGTTGCCACGTCAGTCAGCCCACCCTCTCTGTTGCCGTGAGCAAGCTGGAAAAACGCCTTGCCGTTCCCTTGTTCGAGCGCACACACAGCGAGGTGCGCGTCACGCCCATCGGCGAGCGCGTCTGCGAACAGGCGGAAAAAGTATTGATCGAGGCCCTGAAGGTCGAGGAACTGGCACAGATGGGCAAGAATCCGCTCGTTGGCGTCTTGCGGCTCGGGGTGATCTACACCATCGCTCCCTATCTCCTGCCCCAGTTCATCGCCACCTTGCACCAGCGCGCGCCGCAGATGCCGCTCTATCTCCAGGAGAATTTCACGCACCGGCTCGCGGAAAACCTGAAGAGCGGCGATCTCGATGCCGCCATCGTCGCCGCGCCTTTCGAGGAATCCGGCATCGTCACGCGGGCGCTTTACGATGAACCCTTCCAGGTTGCCATTCCCGCCCAGCATACCCTCGCCCAGGAGGCGGAAATCGACCGGGACATGCTTGATCCCAGCCAGCTTCTGCTGCTCGGCGAAGGGAACTGCTTCCGGGACCAGGTGGTTTCCGCCTGCCCGCAACTCTCCATTCCCGGAAAGATCGATCAGGTCATGGAAAGCAGCTCGCTGGAGACCATCCGGCACATGGTGGCAAGCGGCATGGGCGTGGCGATCATCCCTGCCTCGGCGGCGACGGCCTGGCCGGAAAATCCGCTCTTCGTCACCCGGCCCTTCAAGGCGCCGGAGCCGTTTCGCCGCGTGGTGCTCGCCTGGCGCATCACCTTTCCCCGTCCGCAGGCGATGGAAGTCCTGTACCAGGCCATTTGCCAGTCGCTGCCTTCCGGCACCCGACTGCTTCCGTAACACGGGCGCTTGTGGGTACAATGCCGGGGTTTTCCCTGATGCCTTCCCAGCGCGGATCATGAACGAACCCCACAGAACGCCGGACGCCTTCGATTTCCCCGTCCGTGTCTATTACGAGGACACGGATGCGGCGGGCGTCGTATACTATGCCAATTATTTCCGTTTCTTCGAGCGTTGCCGCACCGAGTGGCTGCGCGCGCTCGGACAGGAGCAATCCCGGCTCGCGGAGGAACACGGCCTCGCCTTCGTGGTGCGTGGCGCAAGCGCCGAATACCACCGGCCCGCCCGACTGGACGATTCCCTCATCATCCGGCTCCGGATCGAGGAACTGGGGCGCGCGCGGGTGCGGTTCCGCCAGGAAGCGCTGCGCAACGACGGGGAAATGCTTGTGCGGGGCCATGTGGAAGTGGTCTGCGTCAATCTTTCCGCCATGAAGGCGGTCGCCATCCCCGGCTGGCTGCGCAAAGAACTGGAGTCCCGATCATGAATTTCACGCAGGATCTATCCATCCTGGATCTTTTCCTGAACGCAAGCGGCGTCGTGCAGGCCATCATGGCGCTGCTGTTGCTCGTCTCGCTCATTTCCTGGTTCCACATCATCTCGAAATGGTTCGCGGTGCGTGCCTCGCAGAAGAAGACCGAGCATTTCGAGCGGGAGTTCTGGCAAGGCGGCGACATGAAGCGGCTCTACGATTTCGCGGCCGCCAACCATCACCAGGCGGGCAGCATGGAGCGCGTGTTCGAGGCGGGTTTCCAGGAATTCAAGCGCATCAAGGCGCTGAAGGATTTCGAGCCGAGCGATGTCATCGACGCCGCGCGCCGGGCCATGCGCGCCACCCACCAGCGCGAGCAGGACGCGCTCGAAGCGCATCTCTCCTTTCTGGCTTCGGTGGGTTCCGTCTCCCCCTACATCGGGCTGTTCGGAACAGTCTGGGGCATCATGCACGCTTTCCGCGCCCTGGGGAACGTGGGGCAGGCCACCCTTTCCACGGTCGCCCCCGGCATTGCCGAAGCGCTCGTCGCTACTGCCATCGGCCTCTTCGCCGCCATTCCCGCCGTGCTGGCCTACAATCGCTTCTCCCATGACATTGACCGGCTCGCCATCCGGCACGAATCCTTCATGGAAGAATTCTCCAACATCCTGCAACGCCAGATGAGGTAAGCCATGCGCGCGCGCCGTCTCAAGAACGAGATCAACGTCGTCCCCTACATTGATGTCATGCTGGTGTTGCTCGTCATCTTCATGGTGACGGCCCCCATGATGCAGACCGGGACGGTCGACCTGCCTTCGGTGGGCGCAGCCAACGCGCCGCCGGAAAATCCCTTGCGCGTCGAGGTCACGGCGGAAGGCAGTTTCCGGCTCGGCGACGCGGAAGGATCGCGTCCGGTCGACCGGGAGGCGCTCATCGCGGCCCTGAAGGCGGAACGGGAGAAGAACCCAAATGTCGCGGTGCTCGTCGCCGGGGACAAATCCGCCCGCTATGAAGCAGTGTTAAAGGCGCTCGACGAGATCAAGGCGCTCGACTTCCAGCGGGTCGGGCTGGAAACCCTGCGACCATGAGAGACCGGGAACGTCCCGAACCTGGCCGGAAGACGGCGCTCGCGCTGACCCTGCTCGTGCATGCCGGTCTTTTCGCCGCGCTCTTCATCGGCGTGCAGTGGAAGACTGAGGAGGCTGCCGTGCAAGTGGAACTCTGGTCGCCGATCACGCAGGAGGCAAGGATCGCGCCGCCACCGCCGCCACCGCTGGAGCGTATTGAGGAACCGCCGCCCCGCAAGCCGAAAATCGTGACGAAGAAGGAAGAACCCAAGCCTGAAAAACCGAAGCCGGAAAAGCCAAGAACCGAAAGGCCAGAACCCGTAAGAACACCGGAGCGCCAGCCGCCCACCCGCGAACTTGCTCGCTTGGCCGACGAGGAATTGCGGGATATCCAGCGCGCCAGCCTGGAGGCCGGGCGCACCCGTCTGGAAGCAGAAGCGGAAGAAACGCGCCGCGCCACGGGACAACGGTCGGCGCTGGCGAACTGGTCAGGGAAGATATTGGAGAAAGTGCGCGGCAACATTGCCCTGCCGCAGGATATCGAAGGCAATCCGGAAGCGCTTCTGGAAGTCACCCTGCTGCCCTCCGGGGAAATCCTCGCTGTGCGGATCAAGCGTTCGAGCAACAATGCGGTGCTTGATGCGGCCATCGAACGCGCCTTCTGGAAATCCTCCCCCCTCCCCAAACCCGACGACCCCTCCATCTTCCGCCGCCAACTGGATGTAACCTACCGGCCCTATTTGTAGGAGCATAGGTGCACTTCCCGTCCACGCCGCCGCTTGCCTTTCCCTCCGCTCTGTAGGCATCGCACAAATAACCGCCAGTGGATTGCCGCGTTGCTTCGCGCCTCGCAATGACGGGGTGAAGCGTGATCGCAATGGCGAAACGCCCTGAACCTCCAAACCTTCGTCATTGCGAGGGCCGCAGGCCCGCGGCAATCCACACGCCGGTTCTTGGCACGAGGCGTTTCACAGACTGGGCGGGTGCATGGATTGCCGCGTCGCTCTGCTCCTCGCAATGACGAAGGGTTGGACGCCTCGCGCTTCGTTTCGGAGAATGACGTGTCCTGCCGACATCACGGCGTCACCACCACCGGATCAACCACCAGCGGCGCGGGCTGTTGCACGATGATCGGATCGGGCTGCTGTGGACACCGCTTCTTGCCAGATACTCCATCCCACAGCAAGTGATCGGAGATCAATCCTCCGTCGAGGCACCCGAATCATCGGATGCTCAATACCCTGAATTGTTCGTTACCGAGGTTTGTAACCATACGGAATGCGATCCCTTGCCGCTGATCCCTGACGCCTCCCCAAGCAGAGGCGCGCTGCGTTTTGGCCGCTGCGGATTGCGCCTTCCAGGGTGGCTGGGTAGTCGGAAGCGGTGTGGTCGCCGGCGATCCACAAATCTGGCCAGGGAGTGTGTTGCGCCATGCGGATGAGGTTCGGGCGGCAGGAAAAGGTGGCGCGCTGTTCCTTGAGGAAGCGGTGGGTGGCGGGCGGCGGGCTGTCGGGGAGAATGGCGGCGATTTCCCGGTGCAGGGTTTCGGTCAGGGTTTTTGGTGTCCAGTTTTCCCAGTCGCCATGACCGGAAAAGATTGCGGCCAGCACGCCGTTGCCACGGTCGACCAGCCATTGCCCAATGCCGCCAGTAAGCGTCATGAGCGGGCAGGGCAGGGCGGTTGCGCCGGGATAGAACAGGTACAGGGTGGCGATTGGCTCGAAGTCCAGCGCGGGTGGGGCGCATTCGGGCGGCAGCAGGGCGGCGAGGTGTTGCGGGGCGACGGCGAGGATGATCGCGTCGAAAACCTCTGCGTTGCCATTGGCGGGGATGAGCCGCCAGCCGCCGTCGGCGCGCCGTTTGAGCGCGCGGACGCGGCAGCCTGTCCGGATGGTGACGCCACGGGCGCGCAGCCAGCGGACGGCGGGATCGGGAAAGACTTCGGAGAGGGAAACACGCGGCAAGAGCAAATCCGTCGCGCCCGGCAGGGGACTGCCCAGGCTGTCGCGCAGCACATTGGCGAACACCTGCGCCGAAGCCAGTTCCGGCGGCGTGTTGAGCGCGGCAAGACACAGCGGCGCCCACAGGCGCTGGCTAAGGCGACCGCGCTGCTGGCCTGCGTGCAGCCAGCGGCTAACAGGGACATCCTCCGCCAGCCGAAAGCCGTGCTTTTGCAGATGTCGCATCCACAGGGCGGCGCGCAGTTTTTCTCTGAAACCCACGCCGCGCGCCGTCAGGAGTCCCCAGGCCAGGTGGAAGGGCGGCGGCAAGGAGGAGGGGAGCGTGAGGCGAAAACCGTCCGGATCGCGGATTTCGAGCGGCAGGCGATGCAAGACCGCTTCCGGGCGAACGCCCACCCGTTCCATGAGGGCGAGCGTTTCCCGGTACGCGCCCAGAAGAAGATGCTGACCATGATCCAGGGTTGCGCCAGAACCCTCCGTTCGCGGAAGCGCCCGCGCCCGCCCGCCCGGTTGTCGGCCTGCGTCAAAGAGAGTAATCGCAAGGTCGCCGCCCGCAGGGCAATTGCCGTCCGCAGGACTGAGTTCCACGGCGGCGGCGAGTCCTGCCCAGCCGCCGCCGATGATGGCAATCCTGCACCGGGTCATCCCTGCAACATTTCCAGCAATTCGTTTTCCAGCTTGAGCCGTTCGGCGGTCTGATCCAGGCTGCGACCGGAAATCAGGAAGGTATCTTCCACACGCTTTCCCAGGGTGTTGATGCGCGCCGTCCGCAGCGTGACGTGGCGTTTCGCCAGAATGCGGGCGATGTGGAACAGGAGGCCGGGGCGGTCGGTGGCGATGAGCGAGAGCACGTATTGCGAGGCTTCCCGCTCATCGGCGAGGATATCCACCTGCGGCGTGATGGGAAAATGCCGGGAGAGCCGCGAAAGCCGTCCCGCCGCCGGAACCTCGACGGGCAGCGCGAATTCCAGCATGCGGGCCAGCTCGCTTTCGAGATAGGCGAGCATGTCTTCATCCTTCGGGTTCTCCTCGAAAACATTCAGCAGGATAAAACTGTTGAGCGCGTAGCCGTGCCGGGTGGTGTGGATTTTCGCCTCGGCGATGCTGTAGCCGCTCTGCGCGAAAAATCCGGCCTGGCGCAGGAACAGATCGGTTTGGTCCTGTGTGTAGACCATCACCTGGATGCCGCCGCTCTGGTGGATGCGCGCCTTGACCACGGGCTTGTCGATCTGGATGCGGTAGTGCAGGGCGCGTGTGTGCCAAGCGAGTTCCTCGGCGGTGTGGCGCAGGAAATAGACCGTATCCAGTTGCCGCCAGAGCCGCTCGTGCACCGTCTCCGAGAGCGCGAAATAACGCAAGAGCCGCAGTGCTTCGGCCTGCCGCTCCTGGATGATGCCCTGTGGTCCGGGCGTGTCGCCGGTTTCCAGGAGGGAGAGCGTGGCGCGGTAGAGGTCTTCCAGAAGCCGCGCCTTCCAGTTGTTCCATACCGTGGGGCCGGTGCCGCGGATATCCGCCACCGTGAGGAGATAGAGCGAGGTGAGCGCGCGCGGATTCCCGACCCGGGCGGCGAAGGCGGCAATTACGGAGGGATCGGTCAGATCTTCCTTCTGGGCGACCTGGGACATGGTGAGGTGCTCGCGCACCAGCCAGACGATGAGTTCTGTATCCTTCGCCGCCACCTTGTGGTCTACGCAGAATTCCCGCGCGTCGCGCATGCCCAAGAGCGAGTGGTCGCCGCCCCGGCCTTTGGCGATGTCATGGAACAGCGCCGCGACATACAGCACCCAGGGACGGGCGAAGGCGTTGATGAGGGCGCTGCAATATGGATATTCGTGAGCGAATTCCTCCACCGCGAACCGGCGCAGGTTGCGCAGCACCATGAGGGTGTGCTGGTCTACGGTGTAGGCGTGGAAAAGGTCGTACTGCATTTGTCCCACGATCTGGCCGAAGACGGGCAGATAGCTCTCCAGAATGCCGAACTGGTTCATGCGCCGCAGTTCGTGCACCACGCCTTGCCGCGCCTGGAGGATGCCCAGGAAAAGGCGGCGATTTTCCGCGTTGCCGCGAAAGGCGGCGGTGATGTGCCTGCGACCCTGCCACAGGGCGCGCAGGGTGCGGGTCGTCATGCCGCGCAATTCGGGGAAATCCTGCATCAGCCGGAAGCTCTCCAGCAATGCGGAAGGCGTCTGGTCGAAGACCGTCTCCGTGACGATATCGAGGAAATCGCCCACCCGCTGGAAGCGTTCGTTCAGGGGCACGGGCGGCGTCCTCGACGCGGGGATGATTTCGGCGGTGAGGTTCTGGAGGAGGAGGATATTGAGCTGCATCACCGACTTGGCATTGCGATAATAGGCTTGCATCAGTTCCTCGGAGGCGCGTTTCGTCGTGGGCGTGATCCCGGAGGCCTGGGCAAGCGCCTCCTGGAAATCGAACAACAACCGGTCTTCGGCGCGTCCGGCAAGGAGATGCAGGCGAATGCGCAGGTCTTGCAGGAAATGTTCGCACTGCCGCAGCAAGAGATATTCATCCGGGGCGATGAAGGAACGTGCTTTCAGGTCGCGCCAAGTTTCACCGTAGCCAGCAGCCTTGGCGATCCAGAGGATGTTTTGCAGGTCACGCAGGCCGCCGGGACACTCCTTGAGATTGGGTTCCAGGCTGTAGGGCGTTTCTTGATGGCGATGGTAACGTTCCTCCTGCTCCAGGCGCTTTGCTTTCAGGAACGCCTTGGCGTCCAGCCGCGCCCGAAACGCCTGGACGAGTTCCTGATGCAGTGTGGCATCGCCGACGAGAAAACGGTTTTCCAGGAGGTTCGTCTCCACCGTGATGTCCTCTTTGGCCTGCGCGAGGCAATCCGCGACAGTACGCACACTGTGGCCGATTTCGAGGCCGATGTCCCAGAACGCGCCAACAAGCTGTTCCAGCCGCTGGGCGACTTCCCCCTCCGGCGCGCCGGGGAGGAGGAGAAGCAAATCCACATCCGAGCCGGGATACAATTCGCCACGGCCAAAGCCCCCCACGGCGACAAGCGCCGCCTGTGGCCCAGGGGAAAAACATCGCCAGAGTTCTTCCAGCGCCGTATCGACCAAGCGGACATGCTGTTTCAGGTAGTATGCGGCCTCTCCGGTGGCCTCGTATTGCCGCGCCAGTTCCTGCCGTCCAGTCTTCAGGCGCTCGCGCAGCGTCCGCACAGCATCCCCCGCCGCCATGCTCATGGCTGGCGAATCGGCAGGGAAGGCGGCGGCGGGCAGCCCGCCGAGACGGTCAGCACCTCAACACCTGTTTCGGTGATGAGGACCGTGTGTTCCCATTGCGCCGAAAGGCTGTGATCCTTGGTGACGATGCTCCAGCCATCCGGCAGGGCGCGAATGGCAGCCCGGCCCGCGTTCAACATGGGTTCGATGGTGAAGATCATGCCCGGTGACAATTTTGCGCCCGTACCCACCCGCCCATAATGCAGGACCTGCGGATCCTCATGGAATTCCTGCCCGACGCCGTGCCCACAGAACTCGCGCACCACGGAAAAGCCGTTGCCTTCCGCATGCTTCTGGATGGCCGCGCCGATATCGCCCAGATGCCCGCCCGGTCGGGCGGCGCGGATGCCCAGCCACATGCATTCATACGTGATCTGGCACAGGCGCCTCGCCTGAATGGAGGTTTCGCCGACCAGGAACATGCGGCTCGTATCGCCATGGAAACCATTCTTGATGATGGTAATGTCGATATTGAGGATATCCCCTTTTTTCAGCGGTCGCGCATCCGGAATGCCGTGGCAAATCTGGTGGTTGATGGACGCGCAGATGGATTTCGGGTACGGCGTATATCCCGGTGGCGCGTAGCCGAGGGTTGCGGGAATCGTCCCCTGAACGTTGACCATGTAATCATGGCAGAGCCGGTCCAGCTCCTCTGTGGTCATGCCTACCCGGACATGGGGCGTGATGAAATCCAGCACTTCCGAGGCCAGCCGACAGGCCAGGCGCATTTTCTCGATTTCGTCAGGAGTTTTGATGGAAATCGCCATTCTCATTCTCAGGATGGGCAAAAGGGAGGAAGGATACGGGAAGCATGAAAAAGAGGCAATGGGTTCGTGAGGATGACATTGATTCCTCCGGAATGCGACAGCATTCGGTTCGTGCCGGAATATGATCGGGCGGGTCTTGACATTTTGCATGGCGTCGTTGATCGTGACCAGGTTCTGGTCTTTGATGCGCTGGCATCACCGACAAGACAGGTACACTCCTTGCGGCCTCCCGGAGCATTCGTACCTTTTGGTCTCTCCGCTTTATCCTCTGGTATCCGTTCCGGGCTGTCGTTGCTCTCGCCCCGTTGCACAGGTAATCTATACATCACAAAATGGCGTACAAGGCTGTCGGCATGCGACACGTAGAGCACAAGCGCGTCGGGTGCTGGATGACCTTCTTCCCTGCCGAATCAAGGAACGTTTCCGACTGGAGGTTTGTTTGTGATGAATCTGCTCAATTTTGCCGCCATCGGCCTGGGCGCCGCCCTGGGCGCGTGGAGCCGCTGGCTTCTGGGCCTTGCGCTGAATTCCTGGTGCGCCGCCCTTCCCCTGGGAACGCTCGCGGCAAACCTGATCGGCGGCTATCTGGCAGGGCTTGCCGTGGGCATCTTCCACGACCAGACCGGGATCTCACCGACCCTCCGGCTTTTCGTCCTGACCGGCTTTCTGGGCGGACTCACCACCTTCTCCACCTTTTCCGTGGAGACCGTGGAACGCTTCCAGAACGGCACCCACACCAACGCCATCGCCCTCCTGGCACTGCACCTCGTCGGCTCCCTCACAATGACCTGGCTCGGCTTCCTGAGCGCCAACGCGCTACGCAACTGAGTCCTGCAGTCCTGCGGACGGCAATTTTTTTAGGAACCCCTGAACAAGTCACACGCATAGTTGTTGCGTTTATCATATTGCGATAAAATCTGAATAAATCTCTTCAGGAAGGGGAAGACCATGAAGCAACAGACATTCGCAATGGTGAAAGGCTTCGAGAAGCACAGCCGGAAAACGCGCAAGGAAGCATTTTTGGCGCGCATGGAGAGGCTCGTGCCGTGGTCGGAATTCTGCGCGCTGATTGAGCCGTACTACCCGAAGGCGGGACATGGAAGGCCGCCGGTGG
>JAISLJ010000132.1 GCA_031290955.1 Zoogloeaceae bacterium
CTCTTCCTGCACGAGCGTCCGCTTCATCTCAAGCCTCCTTGGAATTCCCAGGGAGATACTATGACGACCGGACAACTATCGCGCTACAAAGGTGGACAGATAGGAAGCTCGCTACACTGACCGCACAAAATACTTGACTGCGAACACGGTTGCTCTCTCGCCCCTGCCGGGGCACTCTCTCCCGCCAAGCGGGCGAGAGGAAGGCAAGCGGCGGCGCGGACGGGAAGGACATCACACAGAGAAACGCCGGTGGATTGCCACGGCGCTTCGCGCCTCGCAATGACGAGAGTTGAAACGCCTTGCGCTTTCTTTCGCGCATCAATGACATCAGCGCCCACGGAAACGTCCCAAACCTCCAAGCCTTCGTCATTGCGAGGGCCGAAGGCCCGTGGCAATCCATGCGTTTCGCAGGCATCCAATCGGTGTGTGGATTGCCGCGCCGCTTTGCTCCGGAGAATGACAATTTGATTCCGGTGTTTCCTGAATCACGGAGCGCTGCGTAAAAACCAAAGGCATTCAAAGTTTCGTCATTGCGAGGCGCGTAGCGCCGTGGCAATCCACACACCCTTTCCGCCACGCAATCGCGCAAACAAACGCCGATGGATTGCCGCGGGCCTTTGGCCCTCGCAATGACGGGGAGTTGGCGGTTTGCGATGTTTCTGTGGGCGATTGGTTTGCTGTTGCGGGAAAGAAAGTGCGAGGCGTCCCAATCTTCGTCATTGCAAAGAGCAGAGCGCAAGGCTTTGAACAGGCTCCCAGAAGCGGTTTTGGAAATCAAATCGCCTAGTCCCGGGAGGATTTGATGCGTCGTCCGTGCGTGGGCTGGATGGGGCGGGCGTTTTTGGGGTAGAGGCGGGCGAAGATGGCTTCCTGTTCCGGGGAGATGGAAACCGGCGTCTTCAGGACGATCCAGGTCACGTCCTCGGTGCAGGGCGGGCGCGTGAGCGATCCCAGGTAGGTGTGGTAGCCGCGTTGGGCGGGCAGGAGGGTGTTTGGGTCGATGGTCGCGGTGGGCGGGCGCACTTCGCGCTCTCGTTCCAGCGGCAGGTAATTCCACAGGGTTTGCACCAGGGCGTTGGCCTCGCCCTTTTCCAGGAGGATGGCAAGAATCAGGCGTTCGCCATCCTCGGCGATGTGTTCGAGATGCGCGCCCATGACGAACACGCGACCCGCCAGCCGTTCCTCAGCGGGACGGGAAAAACGGATGCGTTCCAGCGTGTAGGTCTTGCCCAGAAGGCGCAGGCGGTTGCCCGTTACCCGCGCCTCGACGCTGTCCCCGGTATCCAGTATGGAAAAAAGGGAAGGCAGGTATTCGAAGGTGATGGGTTCGAGATCGACCACAATGCCATTGCGGATGTCGATGGGCGACTGGCGCTGCCCGGTCGCGCACAGCGAGGCCGTGGCGGGCGGGGACGGGACTGTCGCGGGCGCGGCGGCGGATGGAAGGGGCGCAGGCAAAATGGCAGGGGACGCGGCGCTTGCGGCTGGGGCAGATGAGGCCGTGGCGGGGGCGTGTGCCGTGCCGCTGGCGGGCATCCGCAAAGGCACTGTTTGGGCGGGCGCGTCCCCCAGGCGCGCCGCCGCGATGGCCTTGATGGCATCCAGTTGTTCGCGCAGGCTCGCCTCGCGCAATGGTCTTCCGGAAACCGTGCTCGCCCTGCCCGCCGCGCTCGTTGCCGCATTCGTTGTGTTCGCCGTGTTCGCTGGGTTCGTGGCCGTCCGGTTTGCCGTGCTGCCCGTTTTTGTCGTATTCGTTGCGTTTGCTGCGTTTGTCGCCTCTGCCGTGTTCGTGTTCGTCGTCTCCGCCGGATTCGTCCTGCCCGCGTCCTGCCCCGTGGGTGGCGGATCCGGGGCGCGTTCCGGCATCAGCGTATGGCACAGTTCGCGCAGGACGCGCTCTTCCAGTGTGCCGTTGCGCACCGGCAGCATCCCGCTTTCCCGCAATTCGTCTTCCCGCAGAAGCGTCTGGTCGGCCTTGAGGAACAGGCGTTTCAGCGTGACCGAAGTGCGTTTGTCACAATCGTAGCGGCTGGTTGTCTGGATGAAGCGGTAGGGCGCGCTCGTCCGCGCATCGCTGATCTCACGCGCCAGCACGAGACGGCTGGTGGCGACCAGTGTGCCCTGCGCCTCGCGCTCGATGCTTTTCGCGTCGACTTCGATGCTGCGCCCCGGCGGACTCTCAATGGCGCGCCAGGACGGCTCCGCCAGCGCCGCAAAGCCATGCAGGGCGAGGAAGCACGCAAGAAAACGCCCTGTGATCCGCAAGGGGCGCGGGAGCATGCGGGAATTTGCCGGGTTCATTCGTCGCCGCTCCGTGGTGGGGAAAATCAGATTCCCAGCGACCGGATCAGCGCCTCGTTTGCGTCCGGGGCGGCTGTCGTGTTGGTCTCTGGCGGCGCGGCGCGGTTTTGCGCGAAGAGTTCGTCCGGGTTCAGGGCGGGTTCTTCCGCCGTGTCGCACAGCTTCACGAATTCGGTGCGGTCGATGGCGAGTTCCAGATAGAAGATGTTGCCCTGCCCGGTGTAGAACGTCACCCGGCGGATTTCGGGCTGGTCGAGGTTGGCGTCCACGCTCAGGATCACCTGCTTGTTCAGGACCAACATCTTGGGCTGGTTCTGGGTAATGTGGGTTTGCAGTTCCTGGGAAACCTTGCGGGTAAAATCGCCGACCATCTGGTTCATGAGTTCGCCCAGTACATTGCTTACGTCATCGGACGTATGGGAGGCGGCGAGGTCGGATGGATTCATGCCCATGCTGAGCAGGTAGCGCCCGTACAGTTCCATGGCGGCCGGGGCGGAAAAATTGAGGACCACCAACCCGGAAAAGCCGCCATCGAACAGCACAAAGCAGCCGATGTCGGGTTTCAGGCAGGTGCGGGTAATGCGCTGCACCATGCCGGAATAGCGAAGCTGCGTCTGTGTTGCGGTAGAAAGCACGTCGCGCACGGAATTGCACAGTTCAAGGAGGATGTCTTCCGTGCCGAAGACTTCGGTTGGAGTTGCGGTCATGGCGGGCCTTGGCGAAGAGCGGAGGAAAGGCGGCATCATCTGCCGAAGGTGAAATTATAGAACACGTCCAGCGCGTTCTCCGTGCCTGCCTGCCCGACCAGGGAGAGGCGGCGCGACAGGGCATAAGTGAGCCGGATGACGCTTTCCATCCCGGTGAGCGATTGCTCGTAGGAAAGCGTGAGTTTGTCGGCGATTTTGGCGCCCACCTGCAAGACCTGGCCGGAAGCGCCCTGCGCGCCGCCGCCGAAGCCGGAGGCGCTGGCGACCCGGCTGGTCGCGCCTGGCCCGGAAGGCCCGCCCACCGAACCGCTGCGCACGTTGACGCGCACGCCCAGCGCCCGTTGCAGGTCGGCAAGGAGGCTTCCTGGCCCGCCCTCCTGCCCGCCCAGGATGGCGTTGGCGGCGGCAAGGAGGGCGCTGTTGTCGATGCCGCCCGCGCCTTCTTCCTGCCCCTTGCCAAAGAGGAGCCAGGAGAGCTTTTCCGCATCCGGCACTTCAGGGTCGGAGACGAGCCGGATCACGGGCTTTTGCGCCGTGCCGAGAATGCTCACGCCGGCTTCCACGGCCTGCGCCCGGCGCATGGCGCGAATGTTGAGGCCCGGATTGTGCAAGAGGCCATTGAAGGTGAGGATGCCCTGCTCGATGGCCAGTTCCTGCCCATAGGCGTCGAAACGGCCTTCTTCGGTGCGGATGCTGCCCACAGCGCGCAGGGAATCCCGGTTCTCGCCGGTGAGATCGAGGCTGCCGCGCAGGCGGCTTTCCACGCCCGCGCCGGAAAAATAGAACGCATCGCCCAAATCCACACCCAGCTTCAGATGCGTCGTGAATCCAGACGACGTTTTTCCCGGAAGAGGCGCGCCGTCCGCAGGACGGATATGCACATCGTCGGAGAGGCGCGGCGCGCCAAGGTCGACCAGCCGCCAGTAGCCGCCGTCGACCGTGAAACGCGCTTCCAGCAGGGCGTTGCCTTCATGCAGGCGCAAGCGACCAGGGCCAGAAAGCGCGATCCACTGGTCAACGCCTTGCAGGACGCCCAGGCGCTCCAGCCGGAAATCCAGTTGCCCGTCGATGATCTCCGGCCCCTGCGCCGTTCTCTCCCGGCGCTTCAGTGTGCCGCTGCCTTCCAGCCTTCCCGGCGTCTGGCGGAGGCTTTCAAGGGCGGCGCGTTGCGCGGCGTCCAGCCTTTGCGGCAGGGCAGCGTGCGGCGCGGCGAAGGTGAATTGTTCCAGCGTGAGTTGCTCATCGGCGAAGGAAAGGACGATGCGGCCCGATTCCAGCCGCATCCCGGTCGCCAGGAGGCGCAGGTGGAGCGCCTCGCCCGTCATGCGTCCGGCAAGCCGGGGAGCCTGTGGCGTTCCGGCAAGGGTGAGCGCCGCCGTCATGCGTCCGCCGATCTGGACATCCTCCCCGAGAAAGCCGGAAAGCCCGGAAATCTCCGCCATCCGCGCCTCGATGACGCCCGCGATTTCTTCCTCCCGCAGGCGCAGATGCAAAATCTCCGCCTGCCATGCCCCACCTTGCGTCTTGCCCGGCAGCACTCCGGCAAGACGCGCGTTTTCAAGCTGGAGGCGATCCGCGCCGAGCGTCAGGCGCATGGGTTCCGCAAGTTCCAGGAGCGGGGCGCTGCCGGGCAGGGCGAGGGTGAGCGCGCGCAGTTCGCCTTGCCAATCCGCGTCGCGCAACGCGCCATCGGCATGCAGGGCGAGCCGGGCCATGCCCAGTTCGGGGAGGCGCGTCCGGGTTTCCAGCGCCAGCGTATGCGCCTTGCGCTGGCCTTCCAGGAAAAGCCGATTCTGGTCGAGGCGCTGGCCGGAAAATTCCAGCCGGGCGATTTCCAGCGTGGCGGCGAAAGGCGCGTCGGGATGCGTGCCCAAGTCGGCGCTGAGCGCAAGATCCTGGATGCGCACATCACCCGGCAAGGCAAGGCGGCGGCTCTGCGCCGTGCCGGAAATCCCCGGCGCGCGCAAGGCGCCGCGCAAGCGCAGGCTGGCATGCAAATCCCCGGCGATTTTTTCGCCCTCCGTGGCCTTTTCCGTGTCGCGTGCCGTGGGCAAGAGCGCCGCGAGCGCCGTGAGGCGTTCAAGACGCGCTGCCGCAATCTCCACTTGCAGGGCATCGTCCGCCCGGCCCAGATTGCCCTTGAGCCGCAACTGGTTTTCCCCCGTATGCAGGGCAAGATCCACATCGGAGAGCCGCGCCCCGGCAAGGCGCAGATGGCCCTCCGCCTTGAAGTCCTGCCGCGCCAGACGGCTTTCGGCAAGGGAGAGGACGAGCGCCAGCCCGGAATCCATGCGGGCAATCTCTGCAAGGCCGAGCCGGAACGTGCCGTTCAGGTCGCCTTCCGGCAGGGAATCCAGAAAGGCCGCCGGATCAAGGCCGCGCACCCGGCCCTGCACGGTCAGTTGCTCCGCCGCCGCGCCGGTCGGAGACGCATCCCCGTTCGCGGGCGAAAATGCCACGGTTCCGGCGAACTGCCCACCGCCGCCCCGATTTCCCCGGCTGGCAAAACGCGCCGCAAGCGCGTCGAGCCACAAGCGCCCGTCCTGCCAGCGCAGACGACCATCCAGTTCGCGCACCGGCACGCCATTCTGGTCCAAACGGGCGGGCGCGTGATTGACGATGCGAAAGGAACCAGAAATGCCGATGGCTTTTGCTGTGTCTTTCCGGGGAAGGTGCATGGGCGCTTGCGTTTCGGGCAAGGAAATGAAAAGCTTCCCCCTCTCCCCCTTCGGGGAAGAGGGAATGAAAAGGCGGGAAACTTTGTCCTGCCCATCCTCCGCTGTTTTTTGAAATGTCGCGTCGATTTCCAGGCGGGCGCGGGGAAGGCTGGAAAGCCATTGGGAAGGATCCAGGTTTTCGAGGTGGAGGGCGATGTCCGTAACGGGTTCCGCAGCAAACGGCGCAAGGACGAGATGCACCGTGCCGCGGCTCCCACCGCCTTCCAGCTTTCCCGTGAGAGGAAGGCGCGCCAGCGGCCCCTGGGTTTCCAGGACAAGGCGAACAGGCTGCGTTGCGGCCTCGCCTTGCACTTCAAGGCGAGCAGCAAGCGGCAGCGGCGTCTGGCCGCCGAGCGTACCCACGCCCCGCACACGCAACCCGTGGCCCGCGAAGGCCAGGGAATGCAGGCGATGGGTTTCGCCGTCGCTCTCCAGGCTGGCCTTGAAGTCACGAAGGCGCAGGGCGTCGTTTTCGCCGTCGCCCGTTTGAAAGCGCATGCGCGGCGCTTCCAGCGTCTGGATGCGGATGGCGAAGGGCAAGCGCAGGCTTTCGGGCAGGCGCGGCGCTTCGCTGTCCGCATCATGGCCGCGCAGGTCAAGGAAAAAGCCTGGCTCCTGTTCCGTGCCTTCCCGGAAGCGCAGATAGGCGATGTCAAGCCGTCCTTCCCAAAGGGCACTGGGATACCAATCCGTTTCCAGATGAAATGCGCCCGCAACCTCGCCGCGCCATGCGACCTCCAGCGCGAAGGGGCCGATCAGGCGACCCTGCGGGACGATCCGGAGACAGCCCGGCAGATTGCGGCAGAGAAAATCCGCGCCCGCCGTGAAACCGCTTTGCGTCATCAAAAGCCAGGCGAAAAAGGATGCGCAGAGGCAGACGAGCAGCCCGAAGCCTGCCACGATCCAGCGCAACACGCGCCACAGGCGACGGCGCGGCACGGGCGCGGCAGGCGGCGTTGGCCCGGCGGGCCTGGCGGCATCCGGGGAAAGAGTGGTTTCCATGCCCGGAATCCTAGCCTGCGCGCCCGCGCACAGCAAGCAATACCAGCAGCGCGATGTCAAGACCCGCCTGATCACATCGCAACGCGATTGTCCGACAGCCTCTTCGCGACTCTTAGCGAACCATCTTCATCTGCGCCGTCAGTTCGATAACCTGGTCTTCGTCGAGCTTTGAAGTACCGTTCATACCTTCGCTGTCATCTTTCGACCACGGCTGTTTGTCCGTGCCGGTGTTGTTGGCGTAGGTGTTTTGCCGGAAGGCGCCGAAGCGGGCGTCTACCACGGTGTCGAAATAGTGGTCGAGGAAGCTGGCGAGGGCGGGGGTGAGGCCGGTGAGGATCATGACGTTGCGCGGGCGGGTCTCGTAGCTGCCCGTTGTCCCGCCCGGCTCGCTCCAGTTTACGGTCTGGAAGCTGACCTTGAT
>JAISLJ010000133.1 GCA_031290955.1 Zoogloeaceae bacterium
CGCGCCGAGACGCTTCGTTGCCGCGAGCGCGTTTTCAGCGGCGAAAGCTCCATTCCCGGCATTCGTCCCGGCTACACGTTTACGCTGAAAGATCACTACAACCCCACGTTCAACCGGGACTACCTCGTCACCGATGTTATCCACGAGGGCAGCCAGGAGAGTTTCATCAACCTGGGGCTGGGCATTCCGCTGGAAGGCGTGAAGGATCACCTGTTCTATCGCAACAGCTTCCATTGCGTCGAGGCGGATCGTCCCTTCCGCCCCGAAAAACGCGCCCCGCGCGCGAAGATCGCCGGGGTGGTGCACGCTTTCATCGATGGCGCGCGGACGGACGCCCGCCCGGAACTGGATGCGATGGGGCGTTACAAGATTCTTTTTCCCTTCGATGTTTCCGGGCGCAACAAGGGCAAGGCTTCCTGCTGGGTGCGCATGGCGCAGCAACAGGTGGGCAAGAATTCCGGGATGAGCTTTCCGCTGTTGACCGGCACGGAAGTGCTGGTCAGTTTTGTCGATGGCAATCCGGATCGGCCCTACATCACCGGGGCGCTGGCGAACGCCGAGACGGGGGCGCTGGTGGGGGACGCCAACAACAACATTTCCGGCATCAGCACCGCCGGGGGCAATCGGATCGTCTTCAACGACAGCCCCAAGAAACAGGCCGTTGGCATGACAACCGCCGCTGGCAGCGGTTTTGTCATGGGCGCGGGCAGTTCCGACGCCTGGTTCAGCAAGAGCAATCTTGCTGGAGACATGTGCTCGATTGGCGCGTCGCAGATTGCCAATGTCTTCCATTCCACCATGACAGGGCACACCATTCTCCATGAAACCTTGCTGCCCCACCCGGTGAAATATGGACCTCCCATCTGTGAGGCTGTCGAGGGAGTCCTTGAGGCCGTGGGAGACGCTCTCGTGAAAAAGGGGGGTATTTCCGAAGGGGCCATCATCGGCATGGACGTCGCCAAGACGATCTTCCTGCTGTTCAGCATGATTGAGGATGCCAACTGGTTCCGCAAGGGGCGCGACAGCATATATGGCTATACCGTGCGTTGCGATGACAAGGACGGCGTTATGTCGAAGCTGCAAACGCCGGTCAACTGGAAGGAAATCCTGATAGGTTGCCTCTGCGCCATGGGCAGCACCGTTTCCGAACTCGTGAACGAAGAGAACGAGACGGACGAAGAAACGGAACAAAAGGAAACAGCACTGGAAGAACAATACAAGGACGGGCTGGTCACGCCTGAAGAGTACGCGGATAAAAAAAAGAAGCTCGCCGAAAACAAGGTGGTTGCCCTGACACATACGCGGGCCAGAACCTTGGGGGATAACCTTGCCGAAATCACCGCTACCCTTGTCCTGGCCGGGATGGGCATGCATACCGACAAGGAAAAGATGGGCGGCATTCTCTTGCATGCCGATACCGCCAACATCGGCCTGCACGCCAAAAACGCGATATTGCTGAATGTGGAAGGCGGCATGGTGCTGCACGTGGGCGACAGGCTGAAGGAGCAACTGACGGATGGCTATGTAGACACGGTTCGTGATCAGCCTATCCTGAAATGGGGCAGCATGGCTATTAATAAAGAGATAACCAAGACCGGCCAACTGTTCAATTTCACAACGGATGACGTATTGAAAAATGTCACGACCGTGGAAAACATAAAAAGTGACCTTCCTTTTCTGGTGGATAGTTCCGGTATGCGCTATACGGACGCGAAATTTCTCGTCGAATCTGTCGATGAGATCAGGAAATCCCTGGCCAGGAAACACATCATCGTCGCCAAGGACGGCGCAACGGAAAGCGCGATCGTGGTGCAAAAATCCGGCTTTGACAAAGAAGATGACAATCCGCAGCAGCCGTCCAACAAAGGCGGCATTTATCTGACCTCGCTAAACGAGCATGGAGTCATCCAATTGGAAGCCAATAATTTCTTGATGGTTATCAATGATGATTGCGTTTCAATTTCCAATAAACACCAGGAAGACCGGGTCGTCAGAATTGAAGAAGAAAAAATCGAGCTCAAGGTTTCTAACTCCACTGTCACAGTCAATGATAATAGTATTATTGCCAAAAGCGGCGCTGGAACAATCGAAATCAAGGACGATGTTATCAAAATGGATAATACGACTTCCCAGGTCAAAATAAACAACATTGGGATTGACGGCAAACAAAACGCAATCAACAACATCTGGAGCATATCCGGCGGCGCGATAAGAATCATGTCATAATCATGAACGCGCCCGAACATACCATCATCCGAATGAAACGCCATGCAAATCGAACCCAATGACTTTCTCTACAGCGCGTCGCAGCCTTTTGTCCTGCAAGGCGCGATGCGGCAAAGCCTGACCATTGGGATGGGCGTCGACCTCGCCACCGGGCGGGTGTTGCCCGCCGCGCAGGTATTGGGCGCGGCGATGGCGGCGATGGCTTCCGGCGATTGCCTGGACATGGGGCTGCCCAAGCGCGAGGCGGAATGGCTGCTCGCCGGGCAGGCGCAAACGCCGGGCGGGCAACCGGCGACATCGCTGCTCGTGGACGTCGTCGTTGGCAAGGCTTCCCGCCGTTTTCTCGTCAAGGATGAAACGGGCGCGTTCACAAGCGTCCCCCTCGTCTGGCAGGAAACCTTCGGCGCGCCGGAGAACCCGGAAAATCCCCTGGGCTGCGGCCTCGCGCCCGATCCCGCCACTGGCAGGACGCGCGCGCCGCGCGTGGTGGGCGCGGAGGATGCCTGGGGGCATCCCGCCTGTCCCGGCCCGATGGGCGCGTGGCCCGCGCGCATGGGCAATATGGGCCGTTACGACAGTCACTGGTTGAAGACCCGCTGCCCCGACTTGCCGGACGATTGCGACTTCTCTTTCGTCAATCTCGCGCAGGCGGCGCAACGCCTGCCCGGTGGATTGCAAGGCGACGAGACGGTGACGCTGAAAAACCTGTGCCACGACGCGCCCGACCATACCGCCCGCCTGCCCGGCAAGACCCTGCATGCTTTCGTGCTGCGCCAGGGGATGAACGAAGAGGAAGCTTACAACGTGCCCTACGACACCCTCTGGCTTTTCCCCAACCAGCGCCTTGCCCTGCTCCTGGGGCACCTCCTGCTCGCCGCCGTCGACGGGCGCGCTTCCGACATCCTGCGGGTGCGTCTGGAAATACGCCCTCCGGTCCTGGCGGACGATGTTCCTCCCGCGGCGAAAGCGCCGCCTCCGCCGGAAGTCGCGCCGCCCCCGAAAGACGATCTTCTCTCCACCCTGATGCCCAAAACGGCGGCGGGCGTCGCGCTCGCCGCCACGGGCCTTGCCGCCAGCGTGGCGGCGAAAGACGAGCCGAAAGCGGCGCAGGCGGCGGTGGAAATGGCGGCCTCGTCCCCCTCCCCCTCCCCGGATCAACCCGCGCTTGCCGCCCAGTTTGCCAATATGCGATCGAAAGCCCTGAAATCGCTGGATGAATCTCTGGGAGAGATCAACGCGAGCATGGCGCAAGCGGGTCTCTCGCCGCTCACGCCCGAACAGGTCGAGGCGACGCGCCAGGAAATCATCCGGCAAACGACGATGATGGAAGAGATGACGCAAAAGATCGAGGCGACGCCGGCGCCGGATTTGCACGACACCTTGCGCAAGGCGGGCGTCTCCGAATCCATGATCGCGGGCGTGGACGCGGTGCTGGAGCTGCCGCTCCCCAAAGCGGCCGATTATCCCGACGCGGCAAGCTGGAACGCCGCCATCGCTCGGTACCAGGCCGAATTCGAGCGCCATCTGCCGCTCTCCGACAGCGTGCGCAAGATGCAAACGACGTTCCTGCAACTGCAAGGCCCGGGAGGCGAGGCGCGCATGGAAGAGATGGCCGGGCCGGCGCCGCGGCTGGAAGAGGTATTGACGCGAGCGGGCCTTCCCCCGGAAAAAGCGACGCTGTTCGCCAGCGAGATGGAAAATGTCCCCTCGTTTTCCTCGCTGGAAGACATGAAAACCTACATGGCCGGACTGGAAAAACGCATGGCGTTCGCGCCCGGCTCAATGACTTCGGTCGTCAGCAACATGCAGAAAGTCGCCGCTCGGATAGGGATCGAACTGGAGCCGGAAACGCCGCCCGCGCCGGAAGTGGCGGTGTTAAAAGCAGCGCAAGCGCCCGTGCCCGACAAAATGGCGACCGCGGATGAAACAGGGCGGAACGTGTCTTTGCAGGATGCTTCCGACGCGCTCTCCGCCGCCAGCCTCGCGCAAAAAGGCGCGGCGGCGGCGCCTGCCGCCGCCGAAATTCCGGCGAATCTTGATTTTTCCGGGCAGGATCTGGCAGGTCGGGATTTCTCCGGGCAGCTACTGGAGGGCGCGATTTTTCACGACGCCAAGCTCGCCGGGGCCAATTTTTCCGACGCAAAACTAAAAAACGCGGATTTCGACCGCGCCGATTGCGCCGGGGCGGTGTTTGACCGCGCCACGCTGGATAACGCCTCGTTTTCCGCGACAACCCTCACGGACGCGTCCTTGCGGGACGCCTCGGCGGAAAGCGCGCGCTTTATCGACGCGAATCTGCAAGCGGCAAAGGCCGCCGGATTGCAGGCGAAGGGGGCGGAATTCGACGGGGCGGCGCTCGCCCTTGGGCATTTTGCCGGGGCGGATTTCACGAACGCGGCCTTTCGTCGCGCGCGGGCGGATCAGGTCGATGTCGCCCAGGCGAATTTCACCGACGCCACGCTGCATGACAGCGATTTTTCCCGCGCCAACCTGACCAACGCCAACCTTTCGCGCGCCCTGGCGCGGGGCGTCCGCTTTGTCGATGCCGATTTTTCCGGCGCGGATCTGTCGAGCGTGACGCTCATGAGCAACAGCGAGGCAACCGGCGGCAATTTTTCCGGCGCGACCTTGAAAGACGCGGACTGGCGCGAAGTCAAGGCCAACGCGGCCATTTTCACGGGCAGCCAGGCCGAGGGCGGACGCTTCGTCGCCTGCGATTTTGGCGCGTGCCGCTGGCAGGCGGCGCGGGCAAGCGGCGCGGATTTTTCCCACACGAATCTGGCCGGCGCGGATTTTTCCCGCGCCAA
>JAISLJ010000134.1 GCA_031290955.1 Zoogloeaceae bacterium
CCCACGCGCGCGCGCACTTCGGTCTCCTTGGCCCCTTCGGTCTGGGCCATGACTTCCAGCGTATAGGGAATGGTCGTCGGCGCGACTTCCTGCACCGTGACCGGCAGGGCCTGCGGCCCTTGCTGCTGCGCTTCCTCATTCCCAAGGAGCGAGGCGAGCCAGGCAGGTTTTTCGGAACAAGCGGAAAGGAGCAGCAGCCCCAAAACCAACGGCAAAACGCGCCACAACACACCCTGCGGCAGGATTTTCTTCTTGTTGCACATGAGGAATCTTCTCCTGGGGACGAGAACAGGACACGGAAAAAAACAAACGAAGGCCGAATTTTACATACATTCATGTATGTATGGAAGCGAAATGTCAGGGACAAGTGCATTATATTTTTTTCGTTGATTGTTTTTACCGATCTGGATTGATGCGGCGGAGGGCAAAACGGCGAAATGATGGCAGGGTTTTCCGTCGCGTCTCCGCTACGCGCACGCGATGGGTCTTCGTGAAATCCATGTCATACTGAACGCGACAAATTCATTTGTCCGCCCGTATCCTCTCAATGAGCGCCGTGGTCGAGCGCGTGTGCAGGAAAGGGATGGAATGGACCTTGCCGCCCCAGCCGCGGACTTCCGTTGCGCCCACGATGGCTTCGACCGGCCAGTCGCCGCCCTTGACCAGGATTTCCGGACGCGCGGCGCGGATTGCGGCAAGTGGCGTATCCTCCTCGAACCAGGTGACAAGGCTTGCGCTCTCCAGCGCGGCGATGAGCGCGAGGCGATCCGCGAGCGGATTGACGGGCCGCGCCGCGCCCTTCCCCAGCCGACGAACCGAAGCATCCGCATTGAGCGCCACAATGAGCGACGCCCCCAGTGCACGGGCCTGGGCCAGATAGGTCGCGTGGCCCCGGTGCAGGATATCGAAACAGCCATTGGTGAACACCCGCGGGCCATCCAGCCGGGCCGCCCGGGACGATAACGCTCCCGGAGGGCAGATTTTGGCCTCGAAGGCAGGCGGCACATCCAGCGGCTTCCCCGTTGTCACGCCCTACTCCAGATTCTGCGCCTGTTCGCGCATTTGCTCGATCAGGAGTTTCAGATGCATGGCGGCTTGGGTGATGGTCATCACAGCGGATTTGGAGGCGAGGGTGTTGGCTTCGCGGTTCAGTTCCTGCATCAGGAAATCCAGACGCTTGCCGACCGCGCCGCCTTCCTTCAGGATGCGCTCCAGTTCGTCCAGATGCGTATTGAGACGCGCCAGTTCCTCCGCCACATCAATCCGGGCGGCAAACAGGGCGACTTCCTGCAAGATGCGGCCCTCGTCGGCCTCGCCCGCGATTTCCCGCAGGCGCTGGCGCAGGCGTTCGGCAAAGGCGGCTTCCGCAGCGGGAATGTGGGGGACGATTTCCGCAACGATGGCGCGCATCTCCCGCCCATATTCCAGAAGGATCGCGGCGAGCTTTTCGCCCTCCCGGGCGCGCGCGGCATTGAATTCGGCAAGGACTACATCCAGAAGCGCAAAGACTTCCGGATCATGGCAGCGGGTTTCCGCCCTTTCCGCCAGCACGCCCGGCCAGCGCAGGATTTCATGAATGCCAAGCGGCGTTGCCTCGGGGAAGAAGGCGCGCGCTTCCTCTTCCTGCCGCGCCAGGACTTGCAGCACCGCGCGGTCAAGCCTCTCACCCGCTTCCCGGCTACTGGCATTCAATCCAAGACGGCATTCCACCTTGCCGCGCCGCACCTGGGCGGCGATTTTCTCCCGGAGCTTCGGTTCGAGCGCGCGCAATTCGTCATCCAGGCGGAAATGCAGATCGAAAAACCGGGAATTGACGCCGCGCAATTCAAGATGCAACTGTCTTGCGCTTCCGGCGGATTCGCGCTCGCCTTCGTTCCTCGCAAGGTCAAGGCTTTTTCCGGCATAGCCGGTCATGCTGTGGATCATGGCAGGTTCCTGTTCATCGCGGCGCATCCTCATCCGGCCCGCAAAGCCTGCGCACGATACCAGATTGCGGCGGCGAAGCAAGCCATCCCCCCAACGCGGAAGCGCCAAGGGGATGCGGAGCAGGCAATTTTCGGGTATGTTGCGCCTCTGGCGAAAGACAACGCGCCATACAGTCGGGATTCTTCCGCGAGGCTCCGCTTGAAAACCCGCTGCGCACAAGACTCTTGCGGTCTCGATGCGCATGATCCGCGCAAGACTGACCGCTTTGCTGGAGTCCAAAAATGATTGCGGCCGGAATCCGGTTTTCCGGTCACGCTCCATGCCTGATCCGGATTTTCCAACCACACTTTGCAGGGAACCGACATGATCGTCAAATTCATCTCCAGCGAAGCGGGCGAAATGGTCATGATGGCCGAGACCGCCCGCATTTTGCTGCGCGCCATCGGCAAATCCTGTACGGCGGAAGGCGTGATCGCCAAGAGTGAGATTCCCTTGGCGGTGGCTGCGCTCACCCGCCATCTCGACGCAATCGCGCCGGAAAAACCACGCGAGGAGGATGAAAACGCGGCGCGCGCGGTTTCGCTGCGGCAACGCGCCTGGCCCTTTCTGCGCATGCTGAACCGCACCGCGCAATCCAGAAAGGAAAGCCACATCCTCTGGAAGGCAGCGGCGGATTTTGAATCCGGATCATGAAGCGCCTCGCCGCCCTTTTGTCCTGTCTTTTCCTTTCCGCCTGCGTTGTCGCGCCGCCGCCGCAGGGCAGCGCCCTCGCGGTCTGGCATCCCTCGCCCAACCACGAGCCGCGCCGGGCCAATTACGTCATCCTGCACCACACCAGCAACAATTCGGCGGCAAGAGCCTTGGGCACGCTCACGCATCCCCTTTCCGGGGTGAGCAGCCATTACCTTGTGGGGCGGGACGGGCGCGTGTGGCAGTTGGTGGATGAGCGCCAGCGCGCCTGGCACGCCGGGCTTTCCCGCTGGAAGAACCAGACGGACATGAATTCCGCTTCCATCGGCATCGAACTGGACAACAATGGCAACGAAGCCTTTTCCGAGGCGCAGATCGTTGCCCTGATCGCCCTTCTGGAAGATATCCGGGCGCGACTGGGGATTCCCCGCGCCAATGTGCTCGGCCATGCCGACATCGCCCCGACGCGCAAGAGTGACCCCAGTGCCTTCTTCCCGTGGAAGCGGCTGGCCGCCGCAGGCTTTGGCCTGTGGTGCGACCCGCCGTTTGCCGCCCCGCCCGAAACGTTCACGCCGCTTTGGGGCCTTGCCCAACTGGGCTACGACATCCGCACCCCTGAAGCCGCCATCGCCGCCTTCAAGCGCCACTTCACCCCGGAAGACCCAAGCCCCGGCATGAACGCCGCCGCCACCGCCCACCTCTACTGCCTCACGCGCAAAAGCATGGAAGCACACTGAAATGACGCAAGATATCATCGCATCACTGCTCCGCGAATTTCCGGAAAATGATGAAATCCGCCCTTGGCAGCAAACCCCCCAGTAGCCAGTCACGCTGAAAAGAAAGAACTCGGTGGGCGGGTTTTCAGCGAGAAAGCACGCCAACGATTGTGTCAAATCCAAGGTGACTGGCTACTAGGCGAGGGTAAGAATATGGGCACGTTCGCGCCGAATGGTGGATGTGGATTGCCACGGGGCTTCGCCCCGGAGAATGACGAGGATTTGGCGATTTGTGATGTTTCCGTGGGCGCTTGCCTCGCTCATTGCGGATGATTCCCAAAGTGGGCGGCTGGAAGCCGCCCCCTACTTTGTCGTCATTCTCCGGAGCATAGCGACGCGGCAATCCACCGGCCTTCATTTGTGGACACCTTCCCACCCGCGCCGCCGCTTGCCTTCCTCTCCCCCGCTCGGCGGGGGAGAGTGCCCCGGCAGGGGCGAGAGAGCAACCGTGTTCGCAGTCAAGTATTTTGTGCGGTCAGTGTTGATGAAGTTTTTGGTCTATCGTCTTCTGGAATGTTCTCCTTTCT
>JAISLJ010000135.1 GCA_031290955.1 Zoogloeaceae bacterium
ACCTCTTCCTGCACGAGCGTCCGCTTCATCTCAACCCTCCTTGGAATTCCCAGGGAGATACTATGACGACCGGACAACTATCGCGCTACAAAGGTGGACAGATAGGAAGCTCGCTACACCGCCCCATGCTTTTGTTTGACAGCGGGGATTTAGCGGCTACAATGCGAATCCCTCAATGCCCTGCGACGGTGACGCCATGCAAAGAACCATGCTCAAGTCCAAACTGCACCGGGTAACGACGACCCACTCCGATCTGCACTACGAAGGCTCCTGCGCCATTGACGAAAACCTGCTGGAAGCTGCGGATATTCGCGAGTATGAGCAGATCGAAATCTGGAACGTCCATAATGGCGAGCGTTTCACGACCTACGCCATCCGCGCGGAACGCGGCTCCGGTATCATTTCGGTCAATGGCTCCGCCGCCCGCAAGGCGGCCCCGGGCGACCTGCTCATCATCGCCAGCTTCGCTGGCCTTGATGAAGCGGAAATCGGCGCGCGCTACGAACCCCGGCTTGTGTATGTAGACGCCCAGAACCACATCACGCGCACAGGACACTCCATTCCGGTCCAAGCCGCCGCCTGACGCACACGTCTTGTCGCCCTCATAAAAACCGATGCTGCGGCATCGGTTTTGTTTTGTCCCGGTTTTGTATTTGTCCAGTGAGACGGCAACATTTTTCCCAGAGAGACCTGTCCGCCCGCCAAGGGAGGCAAGCCCGAAGACCGCGAAAGACCAAGCAGGCAACCCGAAACAGGCGCAAAAAAATGCGCCCGCTGTGGGGCGCACTAAATCCACACTATCAGAAGGTGGAGGAGACAAAAGTAGAAACCGACCAGACACATCCGCCGTTTCAATGGGTGCATTATGGAGAAAGCCAGGGAAAATCTCAAGGATTTTTTGCGCCGCACAAACCGTGCGGGATGTAATACGCCTTCTCCACCCTAGAAAAATTTCATTTATAACGTATTGAATATAAAAGAATATTTATCGAAAACGATAGCTTTGACATGATCTAGAAGGCGTCTTATGGAGCAAAAAGACAGCAATTTTTGTGTGTCGCAACATTGCAACGGAGTCGGGGAAAGAAGGGAGGGGAAGGTCAGGAAAGAGGAAGATGTTTCCGTGCAGCACGAAGTGCCGGATGCCTCCTTGCGATGTTTCCATGCAAACGTCTATCCGCCCCCCAATCCCTCTCCCCTCGCTTGCCGTTCCGCGTAGAAGCGGCTGGCGAAGGTGGGGAAGGTGTTGGATTCGATGGCGGCGCGCATCGTTTGCATCAATTCCTGGTAATAGTGGAGGTTGTGGATGGTATTCAGCATCGCGCCCAGGATTTCCCCGGCGCGAAAGAGGTGGTGCAGGTAGGCGCGGCTGAAGTGGCGGCAGGTATGGCAGGCGCAGTCCGGGTCAAGCGGGCGGGGATCGGCGCGGTGGGTGGCGTTCTTGATGCGGATGTCGCCGTGACGGGTGAAAAGATGTCCATTGCGCGCATTGCGCGTCGGCAGGACGCAATCAAACATGTCGATCCCTTCTCCCACTGCGCGCACCAAGTCTTCCGGCGTGCCCACGCCCATCAGGTAGCGCGGTTTCGCTTCCGGCAGGCATGGGGCGATGTGGGCGAGGATGCGCGTCATTTCCTCCTTGGGTTCCCCCACCGAAAGCCCGCCGATGGCTATGCCGTCGAAGCCGATGGCGTTGAGGCCCGCCAGGGATTCCTCGCGCAGCTCCTCGTACATGCCGCCCTGCACGATGCCGAACAGGGCGTTCGGATTGCGCAGGCGTTCGTGTTCCGTCCGGGAACGCCGCGCCCAGTCAAGCGAAAGGCGCATGGAAGCCGCGGCTTCGTCCGGGCTGGCCGGGTAGGGTGTGCATTCGTCGAAGACCATGACGATATCGGAATCGAGCGCCTGCTGGATTTCCATCGAGCGTTCCGGCGTGAGGAAGAGTTTCGCGCCGTCGATGGGCGAGGAGAAACGCACGCCCTCAGCGCTGATCTTGCGCATCGCCCCCAGCGAAAACACCTGGAAACCGCCGGAATCGGTGAGGATCGGCAATTCCCAGCCCATGAAGCGATGCAGGCCGCCGAAGCGACGCATCACCTCCAGCCCCGGACGCAGCCAGAGGTGGAAGGTGTTGCCCAAGCAGATTTGGGCACCACTGGCGCGGAGCATATCCGGCGTCATCGCCTTCACGGCGCCATAGGTGCCCACGGGCATGAACACGGGTGTCTCCACGCTGCCGTGGGCGAGCGTGAGCCGCGCCCGACGGGCCTTGCCGTCGGTCGCCAGCAGTTCAAAACGCATGGCGGCTCCCGTCTCCCAAGGCCCGGATATAGCCCCATTTGCCATTCTCCCTGACCGCTGCCAGACCGTTGGCGGCAAAGTTGCCTGCATCCTCGAAACGTGGCGGGACGACTTCTTCGCCCTTTTCGTTGATATAGCCAATTCCTTTGCCGTTTACCTTGACCAGCGCCAGTCCGTTGGCGAAATCCTCTGCCCGATCAAAACGCGGCGGGATGACTTCCTCGCCTTTGGCGTTGATGTAGCTGGGTTTTCCCTGGATCACGACCCGAGCGAGTCCGTTGGCGGCAAAGTCACTTGCGCCGTCAAAACGTGGTTTGACCGCCCACGCCCATTTGACGCCCTCCTGTGCCTGAACGAAAAACGGCAACATGCCGAGAAGTACGCCCAGAACAACGCGCCGCGCAACAAAATGGATGGATTGCATGATGATTCCTCCAAAACAAAAAAACGCCATGATAACTGTCCTGCGGACGGCGATGCGGCGCTTCGCGCCGAAGAGCCTTTACAAACCTCTTGGACGAAAAGGGTTTTCATTGCCGTCCGCCAGGACTGATTTCCTTCTGAATCTCATCCCAGATCGCATCGACCCGCGCCTTGGTCGCGCTATCCATGACGATGGGTCGTCCCCATTCGCGGTCGGTTTCGCCGGGCCATTTGTTGGTGGCGTCGATTCCCATCTTGGAACCCAGACCGCTTACGGGACTGGCGAAATCGAGGGAATCAATGGGCGTGTTGTCGACCAGCGTGGTATCCCGCCGGGCATCGACGCGCGTGGTGAGCGCCCAGATGACCTCCTTCCAGTCGCGGATGTCGATATCCTCGTCGGTCACGATGATGAACTTGGTATACATGAACTGGCGCAAAAAAGACCAGATGCCGAACATGACCCGCTTGGCGTGGCCAGGATATTCCTTGCGAATGGCGACGATGGCGATGCGGTAGGAGCAGCCTTCGGGCGGCAGGTAGAAATCCGTGATCTCGGGAAATTGTTTTTGCAGGAGCGGCACAAAGACCTCGTTCAGGGCCAGCCCCAGCATGGCCGGTTCATCGGGCGGTTTGCCCGTGTAGGTGGAATGGTAGATGGGATTTTGGCGCGTGGTCATGCGCTCGACGGTGAAAACGGGAAAACGGGCTTCTTCGTTGTAGTAGCCGGTATGGTCGCCGTATGGGCCTTCCAGGGCGGTTTCTCCGGGATGGATGACGCCTTCGAGCACGATTTCAGCGTGGGCGGGCACGGCAAGCGCATTGCCCAGGCAGGCGGTCAATTCCGTGCGCGCGCCGCGCAGGAGACCGGCGAACTGGTATTCGGAGATGGCATCCGGGATGGGCGTGACCGCAGCCAAGAGCGTTGCCGGGTCGCAGCCGAGCACGACGGCAAGCGGAAACGGCTCTCCAGGATTCGCCAGACAATGATCCCGGAAATCCAGCGCGCCGCCGCGATGCGCGAGCCAGCGCATGATGAGCTTGTTGGGTCCCAGGCGCTGCTGGCGATAAATGCCCAGGTTCTGCCGCTTCTTGCACGGCCCGCGCGTCACGGTGAGGCCCCAGGTCACCAGGGGCGCGGCGTCCTCCGGCCAGCACTGCTGGACAGGCAGCGCCATGAGGTCGACATCCTTCCCTTCCCGGACGATTTCCTGACAGGGCGCGGAGGCGACCGATTTTGGCGTCATGGAAAGCACCTGCCTTACAAGCGGCAGCTTCTCCCAGGCTTCCTTGAGACCACGCGGCGCTTCCGGCTCCTTCAACGCAGCCAGCGTCTGCCCGACACGGCGCAGCGCCTGCCGCCAATCCTCTCCCTCCGCCCGGATGCCCATCGCCACCCGTTCCGGCGTCCCGAAGAGGTTGACGAGCACCGGCAGCGCATGACCTGTAGGGCGCTCGAACAGCAGGGCTGGCCCCTGGGCGCGCAGTACCCGGTCGGCGATGACGGTCATCTCCAGTCGGGGATCGACGGGGAGGGAGATGCGCCTGAGTTCGCCACGGGCTTCCAGATACGCGATGAATTCGCGCAGATCACGGTGCGGCATGAAACTTCCTTCAGTTCGGAAAACTCCGCAACAATGCCGCAAACCGTGCGCTTTGGCAATCCTGGGCACAAAAAGACGGAGGACAGGAAATGCTGGACGGCAAGGCCGCCCGCTTCCTGTCACCTGTGCCGGGATTCCCGGTTCTACTTGCCCGCCGCCACGCCTGCCGGTTCGGGCCAGAGCAGGCTCCAGGCCGCGCAGAAGCCGGGGGCGCGGCCCCGGAGCATGCCGATCATGTCGGCAACCTTGTCGCGCCCGATGGACATTTCCGCCGCGAACGGATGGCCTGCCGCGTCCAGTTCGACCAAGCGCAGTTCAGCTTGCTTTGTTTCCATGATTCCCACTCCTTCTGTACAAGTTTTCACATCCTCCTGATTCAATTCCCGTGCCAATCCGGAATCGACCACTGGTTGCCGGGAATCTTGCCGCTCATCGCTTTTTTCGCATCTTCCCCTGCCATTTTTCGTTCGCCACGCTGCCGTATTTGGTGAATCACGCCGGTTTTTTCCGGGCAAGGCTTACCAGCAGCACGCCTGCCAGCACCAGCAGGGCGCCGATGATCTGGGGCAGCGACAGGCGCTCGTCGAGCCACAGCCAGCCCATGAAAATGGTCACGATCGGGCCGATGCTGCCGATGAGCACCGTTCGCGCCGCGCCGATGCGCGCAATGGCGGCGGAAAGCATGAACACCGGCAGGATCGTCGAGAAGAGCGCCATGGCGAAGATCAGCGTGTAGATGCGCCAGGGCAGCGCCAGGGCGGCGAAGGGTTCCGTCGCCAGGAAATGGAGGATCGTGCCGATGCAGGATACCGTCATGCACAGCGCCGTGAAGCGCACGCTCCCCAGCCGAGCGATCATCGGCGCGCTGCCGCTCAGGTAGGCGGCATAGAGCAGGCTTGCGGCGAACACGAGTCCCGCGCCGATCCAGATTGAATCGCCTGTGCCGCTGGCGTTCAGGTCATGGGCGAAGGCAAGGCCGATGCCCGCATAGGAAAGCGCGATGGAAGCGCATTCGCGCCGGGTAAGGCGATGCCGAAAGAAAATGACGGCAATCAGCACGGTGAGCGTTGGGTAGGTGTAGAGGATCAGGCGCTCCAGCGCGGCGGAAATGTGTTTCAAGCCTTGGAAATCGCACAGGCTGGAACCGTAATAGCCCACGATGCCCAGGAGGATGAGCATCCCGGCATCCCGGCGCGCCAGCGGCTCCGCCGGGGCTTTTCCCCGAAAGGCCACCCAGAGGAAGACCGGCAAGGCCAAAAACATCCGCAGGGCGACGAGCGTTACCGCGCTCACCGAGACGTCGGGCGCAAGATAGACGAGTTTGACGAAAATGGCCTTCGACGAAAAGCCGATGGCCGCGCACAAGGCCATCAGGACGGCCGGGGCATGGGACATGTTTGATTTCACTGGCTTCGATCCGCGCCTGTGACCCATGACCGGAGAGACAAGGCACACGCCACGCCCGCCACGGACATCCGGAACCCTCGCGCCGTGATGAACCGGCTGCGGGCATGGCAAAGGAAGACGGATCGCAAACTCGTGAGGAATGATGAGCCGGGCATTCTATCCCGCAAGCGCGCCAAAAACAACAAAGGCGCGCCGCTCGGGCACCGGATGCGACATCATTGATGCAGGAAGTCGTCATACCTACCTAATTTTCTCTCATTTCTTGTATACTTCTGCTTTTCGATATGTATTGAATATACATTTTTAAAAAACATCTAAGCCCACCCCCCGCAATCCTTCTATTCTATCGACCCCTTCTGCGGTCTTGGCTGTCTGCTGCGTCGTGGCAACGGCAAGGTCGGGGAAGTTCTTCATCGCACGGAGCACATCATGAGCACACAAAAACTCCTCACCTTCGTCCAGGACATCACCCGTCTCCTGGAGGCGCGGCCTTCGGAGGATGTCATCCTTGCCGAGGGCAAGAAGCTGGTCGCCAGCCTCGTTGCTTCCGCCGAATGGCTGCCGGAAGCCTTCCGGAAAGCGCATCCCGAACACTACCAGCAATACCTTCTCTATGCCGATCCACTCGACCGGCTTTCCATCGTGAGTTTCGTCTGGGGGCCAGGGCAAAAAACGCCGGTGCATGATCACCTGACCTGGGGCATCGTCGGCGGACTCATCGGGGAGGAGAAAGAAATCACCTTCCGGAAACAGGCGGACGGCAGCTACCAGGCAAGCGGCGAAGGCGTATTGCATCCCGGCGAGGTCACCGCCGTTTCCCCCGCCATCGGCGACGTGCATGAGGTCTCCAACCACCTTGCCGACCAGGCTTCGATCAGCATTCACGTTTATGGGGCCAACATTGGCCGAGTCCATCGGCATGTGTTCGACCCGCAAACGGGGGCGGCGCGCGCCTTTGTCTCCGGCTATGCGAACGACGTTGTGCCGAATCTCTGGAACTGACACATGCCGGAAGTCGCAATCCCCCGCGCAACATTTGCGGCAGTCCGCGCCGCCTTGCTGGAAAGGCGCGAGATCGCGCTCCTTGATGTGCGCGAGGAAGCGCCGCATGCGGAGGGGCACCCGCTTTTCGCGGCGAACCTGCCGCTCTCGCGCCTGGAACTTGATGTCCTTGAGCGCCTGCCTCGGCGCAGTACGCCCATTATCACACTCGATGATGCTGGGAAATCAGGGGGATATGCCGAACGCGCGGCCCGGAAACTCGCGGCGCTGGGTTACACGGATGTTGCCGTGCTCGCAGACGGCATCGCAGGCTGGCGGGCGGCAGGCGGGGAACTTTTCCGCGATGTGAATGTGCCCAGCAAGGCATTCGGGGAACTGGTCGACGCCACGGCGCATCCGCCCTCGCTCACCGCCGAGGAAGTGCGCTCGCTCCTTGATGCAAATGCAGATGTGATCGTGGTCGACGTGCGCCGCTTTGATGAATACCAGACCATGAGCATCCCCACCGGCATCAGCGTGCCCGGTGCGGAACTCGCGTTGCGCCTGCCGGAACTCGCGCCGAATCCGCAGACCCAAATCATCGTCAATTGCGCGGGCCGCACGCGCAGCATCATCGGGGCGCAATCGCTCATCAATTTCGGCCTGCCCAACCCGGTCGCCGCGCTCCGCAACGGTACCATCGGCTGGCTGCTGGTCGGGCAGACGCTCGAACACGGCCAGACGCGCCGCTTCGGCCCAGTGACGGAAGCAAATCGCAAAGCGTCAGCGGAAAAGGCCAAGCGACTGGCCCAACGCGCTGGCGTGCGAGAAACGAATCTGGCGGAAATCGAAAACTGGAAGAGCGAGACAAACCGCACAACCTACCGGATCGACGTGCGTACCCCGAGAGAATACGAGGCCGGGCATCTTGCCGGATTCGTTTCGGTTCCCGGCGGACAACTGGTGCAAGAGACGGAAATGAGTCTCCCCGTGCGCGGCGCGCGCGTTGTGCTCATGGATACCGACGGCGTGCGCGCCAACATGACATCATCCTGGCTTGCGCAGATGGATTGGGAAGTGTATGTCCTGCATGCCGATCCCGTGATTCTCACGCAAACCGGCGCGACAACACGTCTGCTGCCGCCGCTCCCCACGCCCGCCGCCATTCCTCCGGCACATCTGCGCACACGCCTCGATCGGGGCGACAATATCGTCATCATTGATCTCGCTCTGCATGCCGACTACCGACGCGGCCACATCCCCGGTGCCTGGTACGTGCTGCGCGCCGAGCTATCCGGGGAATTCGTCCGCGAAAAACTCCCTGCCGCCAACTTCTACGTGCTGACCAGCCCGGACGGCATCCTCGCCCGTTTTGCCCATGCTGATCTCCTCGCCGCATTCCGGGAAACGCGGAAAAATCCACCTGCGGCCTTGGTGCTCGAAGGCGGTACGAATGCTTGGAAATCCGCCGGGTTCCCCCTCTCTGGCGACACCACGCACCTCGCCTCTCCCCTGCTTGACCGCTACCACCGCCCTTACGAAGGCACGAACAGCAGCCCCGAAGCCATGCAAGCCTACCTCGACTGGGAATTCGGCCTCGTCGAACAATTGCGGAGCGATGGCACACACCACTTCCGAGTACTGTGATTTTCCGGGCACGGTTATGGAGGAACGGTTGCGTCGGATTGACACAGAAGGAGAATGCAGGGCTTGCTTTTCCCTAGCGTGGCGAGCAGGATGCTTGCATCCACGAGGAATGCGGCAAAGAAAAAGCAAAGCGCATGGCTCACACTGAAGACACCGTCGTTGCGCGGCTTCTGATGTAAAACAAAACCTTGGGTTATGAGTACAGAAAAAAACTCGCATGGATAGACAGATCAATCACCTATTCTTTTACGTTGCGAAATTATCTGCAAATGCAGAAACAAAATAGGAGACACAGTGCCGCCACGGTCGTTTGTTGAATTTGCTCGGCACTCCGAATCAGTAAATACATAATCTCAAACGCCAAGGCTTGCGCCTGCGCCCATGAGAGTTGCAATTCCCAAGAGAGCGAAAAGGGCAGCAGCAGCGCGACGGAACCACTTGAGCGGCAACTTTTTCGCTAGGCGCTCACCCGCAAACACAGCAGGAACGTCGGCAAGCAACATGCCCAGTGTCGTGCCCGCAATCACGTAAAGCGCAGAATGGCGCGCCGCCAGCACCATCGTGGCGACTTGGGTCTTGTCGCCCATTTCGGCAAGGAAAAAGGCAAGGAACGTGACCATGAAGATGCTGGAACGCCTGGCAAACCGAATCTCTCCGGCATCAATCCGGTCGGGGATCAAGGCCCAAATCGCCATGCCCAAGAGGGAAACTCCCAACGCCCAGCGCAAGATTTCCGGCGGGACGGCCTGGGTGAACCAAGCCCCCAGCGCCCCCGCCGTGGCCAGCAGGATGCCGAAGACAATGGGAACGGGCTTTTTAAACCGCGCCGCGAGCAGGAAGGCAAGTAATTGGGTTTTGTCGCCAAGCTCGGCCAAGGCGACGACGCCCGCCGAAAGAAGCAGAACTTCCATACATAAACTCCGTAGCGCAAGGCTCCTGAAGATAACACAGTCTTGCGGGCAGGAGAAAAGCGGCGCAGGGGCGAAAGCGGATGGAATCCAAGATACATTCTCTGGAGCGAGGATGAAGCAGGCGAGCGGATGGATACTTGGCGACGTCCGAAGCGGAGATTATCGGACGTTTGACGAAGGAACGCCCCGAAGGGATTTTTCTCTTCGGGGCGTTTTGGGTAAGGAGTCTGGCGGTGACCTACTTTCGCGGGCGAGGTGCCCACTATCATTGGCGCGCTTTCGTTTCACGGTC
>JAISLJ010000136.1 GCA_031290955.1 Zoogloeaceae bacterium
CCTCTTCCTGCACGAGCGTCCGCTTCATCTCAAGCCTCCCTGGGAATCCCCAGGGAGATACTATGACGACCGGACAACTATCGCGCTACAAAAGTGGACAGATAGGAAGCTCGCTACACCCCAAAACCCTCGTCATTGCGAGGGCCGAAGGCTTGTGGCAATCCACTTCCACGATTCGGCGCGAACGCGCCCACATCCTCACCTCGCCCCCTTCGGAGCGCGGCGATTCCTCCGCGCCGTTCCCCTCGCCCGCTTGGCGTTTGCCCCTCTCAATGCCGCAAATGCCCGGTTTTTGGCGCGGGCTTGTTATAATCTCGGCGTTCAAGAACGAGGGAGAGCGAATGCCGCTGGGCTTTTATTACATCATGGCCGCGCAGTTTTTTTCCGCATTGGCCGACAACGCCTTGCTCATTGCCGCTATCGCCGTCCTGCGCGACATGCAGGCGCCGAGCGAATATGCCCCCCTGCTGAAAGCCTTCTTCACCATCTCCTACGTGCTGCTGGCGGCCTTCGTGGGCGCGTTCGCGGATTCCATGCCCAAGTGGCGCGTCATGTTCATCAGCAACGCCATCAAGATCGTTGGCTGCGTCATGATGTTCCACGGAATGCATCCGCTCATCGCCTATGCCGTGGTAGGGCTGGGTGCCGCCGCCTATTCCCCGGCCAAGTACGGCATCCTCACCGAATACCTGCCGCACCGGCTCCTGGTGGTCGCCAATGGCTGGATCGAAGGCTTGACCGTGGGCGCCATCATCCTGGGCGTTGTCCTGGGCGGCATCCTGATCGGGCCGGGCATCTCCGGGAAGCTGCTCGCGCTCGACCTGCCCGTGATCGACAGCAGCAACGAAATGGCCATCGCCGTCGTCGGCCTTCTCTACCTTGTCGCCGCCATTTTCAACCTGTATGTGCCGGATACCGGGGTCGACCACAAGCCCTTGCGCAAAAACCCGTTGTACCTGGCGCACGAATTCAATCACTGCCTGAAACTGCTCTGGCGCGATAAACTGGGCCAGATCTCGCTTGCTGTGACCACGCTCTTCTGGGGCGCGGGCGCGGCCTTGCAATTCATCCTGATCGACTGGGCCGAACATGTGCTGCGGCTCGACCTTTCCAGATCCGCCATGTTGCAGGGCGTGGTGGCCGCTGGCGTCATGGTGGGCGCGATGCTGGCCGCGCGGCTCGTCACGCTCGGGAATTCAGTCAGGGTCATCCCCATGGGCATCGCCATGGGCGCGTTGATTCCGTTCATGACCTGCGTGGAAAGCCTGGAAGCCGCGATTCCACTGCTGGTCGTCATTGGCGCGTTGTCCGGCTTTTTCGTGGTGCCCATGAACGCCCTGTTGCAGCATCGCGGTCACATCCTCATGGGCGCGGGGCATTCCATCGCCGTGCAGAATTTCAACGAAAATCTCTCCATCCTCGCCATGACCGGCCTTTACTACCTGATGATGCGCGCGGAGGTTCCCATTTCCTGGGCGATTTTCCTGTTTGGCCTGTTCGTCAGCGCCGCCATGTATCTCATCCAAAGGCAACATTTCGCCAACCAGCGGCAGGCCGACGCGCTCGCCTACCTGCGTCACATCAACAAAAACAAGCTCGTTTCCGACCTCAAGGTCGTGATTGCCGATACTGAAGAAATCCTGAAAAGTACTGCGGATATCGCGGGCGAGACGCCACACGGGACAAGGGACACAAGCAAGGAAAAATCCGATTGATCGCCTGCGCTTCCCGGCCTGGAAATCGCCGTTCGCGGGTTTGCAGGTTTGGGAGCCGGTCGATAAGCCGGGTTCTGTCGGAGGGATTTCCCTCCTGGCAGCCATTCCTCTAGGCCGGGCATTGCTGCCCGGCTCAAGCGACCGACCCGGAAGCGGCGCGGGCCACGCCATTTGCTTCCCTATTTGGTCTTGCTTCGGATGGGGTTTGCCATGCCAGTCCTGTTGCCAGTCCTGCGGTGGGCGCTTACTCCACCGTTTCACCCTTGCCTGATCCCTTGTTCAGGGCCATCGGCGGTCTGTTCTCTGTTGCACTTTCCGTCGCCTTGGGCCGTTGAAGGCTTATAGCGCCCGGCCGTTAGCCGGCATCCTGCCCTGCGAAGCCCGGACTTTCCTCCCCCCGCCGGAATCCTCCCCGGACGGGCAGCGGCTGCCTGACCGACTCCCGGCAGGGATTATACCTTGTCTTCTGCCTTCCGATCCCCGACATCCGGCCCGCTTTCTGGTCGGCAATACCGTACAATGAATACCCTTTTCCGAAAAATTCAGGACGATGTTCTATTCTGTCTTGCGTTTTGCCATCGTGTTGCTCGTTTTCCAGGCGCTCTTGCCGCACGCCGCTGCGCAGGCAGCCCGCGATAGGGTTGTCGAAAAAGGCGACGCTGGACAGCTCGCCAGCGAGCGAAGTGCCGAAGTGGAGACGGAGATTTGGTGCGCGCAGCTCGCCAGGCGTCTGCGCAGTGTCGATGCGCAATCCTGTCGGATGTGGAAGCCGCGTCCCGCAAAGGTGCGTTCCGCGCAGGGACATCCCCTGATGACCATCGCGCCCGAGACCCGGAGCGCCGCAGACCAGACGCCAGTGCGCATCTTCCTGATCGGCGGCATGCACGGCGACGAACTTGCCTCGGTCTCGATCCTCTTTCGCTGGATGCCGTTCCTGAAGGAAGAGGAGGCGCGCGCGTACGTCTGGCGCATCGCGCCACTGGCCAATCCCGATGGTCTGTTTGCCACACCGCCACGGCGCGTCAACGGCAATGGCGTGGATCTGAACCGCAATTTTCCGACTCCGGATTGGAAGCGCGACGCGCTTGCCTACTGGCAACGCCATACCCGGAGCGACCCACGTCGCTATCCCGGCAAGGCTGCCCAATCGGAGCCGGAAACCCGCTGGCTATTGAACGAGATCGCCACCTTCCGGCCCGATGTGATCATTTCCGTTCACGCACCCTACGACCTTCTGGACTACGACGGCCCGCCGAAAACCTTGCCCCGACGCTTCGGACGGCTCAACCTGAATCAACTGGGCGTTTATCCCGGCTCGCTCGGGAATTTCGGCGGCGTCTTCAAGAACATCCCGGTCATCACCATTGAGCTGTCACACGCGAATGTCATGCCTTCTGCCCAAGAACAACGCCGGATCTGGGACGACATGATCCACTGGATCCAGCGCCACATCCTGCCCGTCCGGAATGTCAGGAATGACGAGACGCGACCGCGTTGAGCGGGGGATCATTCCAGTATTTTTCCGTTGAATCCATCAAGCCGCTGCTGCTTCCCTTTCGATCAGGATGACCGCCTGGGCTTCGATGGCTTCGTTGCGACCCAGATAGCCCAGTTTTTCATTGGTCTTGCCCTTGATATTGACGGCATCCACAGGCAAGCCCAGGTCTGCGGCAAGGTTGGCGCGCATGGCCGGGATGTACGGGGCGAGGCGCGGGGACTGGGCGATGATTGTGGAATCAAGATTCACGGGCCGCCAACCCAGTTGCCGGATGCGCAGCAGGATTTCTTGCAGGAGGAGGCGGCTTTTTGCGCCGGAGAATCGGGGATCGGTGTCGGGAAAGTGGCCGCCGATGTCGCCCAGACCTGCCGCGCCCAGAAGCGCGTCGGTAACGGCATGCAGGAGAACATCCGCATCGGAATGGCCGAGCAGCCCCTTCGCAAATGGAATTTCCACTCCGCCCAGGATGAGTTTTCGCCCTGGCGCCAGCGCATGAACATCATAACCCTGTCCGATCCGAAGTCCTGCGGATGGCAATTTCTCCCTTTCGTCTGGTTTCTGGTTCTTCTGGAGGGCAAGGATGCTTGCCGCCAAGGCCATATCCTCGGAATGGGTGACTTTCAGATTGCCTGCCGCACCCGGCACGAGGCGCGGCGCGTAGCCGGCAGCTTCCATCGCGCAGGCTTCGTCGGTGACTTCCGGATGCGCCGCCAGCGCGGCTTGCAGGCGGGCGGCACGGAACATCTGCGGCGTTTGTGCCTGCCAGAGACCGGCGCGAGGCAGGGTGGCGGCACTACGCGCATCCGCGTCGTTCCCGGTGTCAGCGCGCTTCAGCGTGTCGGCAAGCGGAATTGCCAGCAGCCCGCCAACCGGGTCTTCTGCAAGCGTGGCGATCAATCTTTCCAGCATGGCCCCGGCAAGGCAAGGGCGAGCGGCGTCATGTACCAGCACCCAGTCTTCCGGCGCAAGGACAGCGGCAGCCGCTTCGAGGCCACGCAGCACGCTTTCCGCCCGACTTGCGCCACCACAGCGCGCGACTTCCAATTTTTCCCCCAACATACGCCAATCCACCTGCCATTCGGGTCGTTGCCAATGAATATCCTCCGGCGCGAGGACAACCCAGACGCGCTCAATGACCGGGCAGGCGCACAAAGTGAAGAGCGTATGCCAGAGCATGGGGCGACCGAGGAGATCCTGATACTGCTTGGGCGTTGCGCCACCAAAACGACTGCCGCTGCCTGCAGCAGGAACAATGGCGTAATACCTGGGGGAACGGGATATCGGATCGGGCGCTGATCCTGGCGTTGCGCGGATGCTCATGCCAGAGTTCAGGAGGTGGAAGCGCTGCGCCGGGCGATTTCCGGCCAGGCCTTGTGCAGGTAATAGCCCATCGACCACAGGGTAAGAAGCGCCGCGACCCAGATCAGGACATTACCGATGGCAAGCGTGCTCCAGCCAAGGATGGGAATGGGCGCGCCGTACAGCAGGAGAATAATGGCGATCATCTGGGCGGTCGTCTTGATCTTGCCGATCATGGAAACCGCCACGCTTTTCGCGGCCCCGATCTTTGCCATCCATTCGCGCAGGGCAGAAATGGTAATTTCTCGTCCGATGATGATTACCGCCACCGCCGCATTGGTGCGATCCAGTTCCACCAGCATGAAGAGGGCGGCAGCCACGATGAGTTTGTCGGCCACTGGGTCCAGGAATGCGCCAAAGGCGGAGGTCTGGTTCAAGCGCCGCGCAAGGAAGCCATCCAGCCAATCCGTCAGCGCTGCAGCGATGAAGAGCAGGGTTGCAAACAGGTTGCGCTCCAAAGGTGTGAGCCAGGAAGGCGGCAGGTTGAACACCAGGATCAGGAGCGGAATGGCGAGGATGCGCAGCCAGGTCAGGAAGATGGGCAGGTTGAAAGGCATTGTTCAGGCATGTCTGGTCAAGCGTTTGTGGCGCTGCGTTTCAATGCAGCGCGGCATGGATGGTCTTGGCGAGCGCCGGACTGATGCCCGGCGCCTGCGCCAGTTGTTCCTCGGAAGCGGCGATGACACCAAGCAGGCCGCCGAAACGCGCGATGAGCGCCTTTCTCCGGGCAGCGCCAATGCCGGGAATTTCGTCCAGCCGGGAAACGTTCCTTGCCTTGGCGCGGCGAGCACGGTGACCGGTAATCGCAAAACGGTGCGCTTCGTCGCGGATTTCCACCAGCAAATTGAGCGCCGGATGATGTGCCCCCAATTGTAGCGTTTCCCGCTCGTCCGGGAAGACCAGGGATTCAAGTCCCACCTTGCGGCCTTCGCCTTTCACGATCCCCACCACAGGCAGGGCGGATAATCCCAGTTCCGCCAATGCTTCGGCGGCAACGCGCGTCTGTCCCTTGCCGCCGTCGATCAAAATGAGGTCGGGCAAGCGTTGTCCGCCGGATTCGGCTTCTTCCTGGAGCCTTGCATAGCGGCGATGCACTGCCTGCCGCATGGCGGCGTAGTCGTCGCCCGGCTCGATGTCGCGGATATTGAAACGCCGGTAGTCGGAATGCTTCATGCCCTGATCCTGATAGGCAACGCAGGAGGCGACCGGCAATTCTCCACGGGTGTGACTGATATCGAAGCACTCGATGCGCGTCGGGGTTTCAGCAAGCTGCAACGCTACACGCAGGGCTTCCAGCCGTTCGGCCTGCCGGGCGTTGCTCTGGCTGCGGGCAGCAATGGCAAGGAGCGCATTCTGACGCGCCATGTCTACCCAGGCCCGGTGCATGACGCTCCTGGCTTCTCGCAGCGGCACGGGACGTCCGGCGGCAACTTCCAACGCCGTCAAGATTTCTTCCGCATCTTCCGGTTGTGGGGAAAGCATGAGGAAAGCAGGCGCGGGATGCCGAGTATAGTGCTGGGCAATGAAAGCTGCCAATGCCTCGTCCAGATCAAAGGCCAGCATTCCGCCACTGCGCAGGGGAAACATTGGCCGGTCACCCAAATGATGGCCACCACGTACCATGGCGAGATTGACACACAGTTGCCCATTTTCGGCAACGGCGACAAGAATATCCACATCCTCGCTCTTCTGGCTGGCAACGGCCTGCCGCTCCTGCACCTGGCGCAGGGACTGGATCTGGTCGCGGCAGAGCGCCGCCGCTTCAAAGCGGAGTTCCGCCGCTGCCGTTTCCATCGCGCGTCCTAGGTGTTCCAACACCTCATGCTGGCGACCCTGGAGGAACCAGATGGCGTGCCGCACGTCGTGGGTGTAGTCTTCCTCTGTCACCAGTCCCGCAACACAGGGGCCACTGCATCGCCGGATCTGGTGCAGAAGACAGGGGCGGGAACGGTGGGAAAAAACGGAATCCGAACAGGTACGCAGGCGAAACATTTTCTGGAGAAGGTCAATGCTCTCGCGCACGGCCTGCGCGGAAGGAAAGGGACCAAAGTAATCCGCCTTTCGGTCGGGATGGCCCCGGAAAAAGCCCAGGCGCGGAAAGGCATCCCGGGTAAGGAGGATGTAGGGATAGGATTTGTCGTCCCGGAAAAGGATGTTGTAGCGGGGCGCAAGGCGCTTGATGAGATTGTTTTCCAGCAGGAGCGCTTCGGCTTCCGAACGGGTAACGGTGGTCTCGATCGCGGCAATCTGGCTCACCATCATGGCGATGCGCGGACTGGCGATGGTTTTCTGGAAATAGGAGGAGATCCGCTTCTTCAAGTTCTTCGCCTTGCCCACATAGAGTATTGCGCCATCCTCTGCCCGCATACGGTATACCCCCGGCAGTTCCGGCAAGGAAGAAAGGAAATGCTTGTCCAGTTTCATTTCAGCGCGCGCAGTTCATCAGGACCGGCATGTCGGGTCGTGCGTCAAGGGCTGAGCCAACACGCTTTGCCGCCACATGCGGCGTAACTTTCCGTTTGCGTTGCCCTTCGCCCTCTGTTTGACTACTGGCAAGCCTCGCAATCAGGATTGTTGATGGCACAGAATCGAGGCGTTCCTTCTGATTCCTGATCCCTGACTCCTGAACCTTGATCTCCCAGTTTTTCCGCCTGCGATGCGCCCAAGGTGCGCAGATAGTAGGTAGTTTTCAGGCCCTTCAGCCAGGCAAGCTTGTAGAGTTCGTCCAGTTTCTTGCCAGAAGGCACAGCAAGGTAGAGGTTCAGGGATTGTGCTTGGTCGATCCATTTCTGCCGTCTTGACGCAGCTTCCACTAACCACTTAGAATCAATCTCAAAAGCAGTGGCATAGCGCCGCCGTATTTCCTCTGGCACGCGGTCAATGCGGGCAAGCGAACCATCAAAATACTTGAGGTCGGCAACCATCACTGCGTCCCACAAGTCCTTTTCCTTCAATTCACGCACCAAATGTTCATTGACCACAGTGAATTCACCAGAAAGATTGGATTTGACGTACAGATTCTGGTATTCCGGCTCTATCCCTTGAGAGACACCGACAATATTGGAAATGGTTGCGGTCGGGGCAATGGCGACACAACTGGAATTACGCATCCCCACCTTCTGGATACGCGCGCGTAAAACATCCCAGTCAAGATTGGCACTTCTGTCCTGTTCAATGGGACGGCCGCGCTCGGCTTCCAGCAACGCAATGGAATCAAGCGGCAGGATGCCCTGATCCCAGAGGCTACCCTTGAAACTGGAATAGCGCCCGCGTTCTTCGGCCAGCTGGGCCGAGGCCTGATAGGCAAGGTAGCAGACGGTTTCCATGGAGCGGTCAGCAAAAGCTACGGCTTCTTCCGAGGCATAGGAAAGTCCCAACTGATGCAAGCAATCTGAAAAACCCATGATGCCCAGCCCCACGGGGCGATGACGCAGGTTGGCATTCCGCGCCTTTGGCGTGGCATAGAAATTCATATCTACCACGTTATCCAGAATGCGCATGGCTGTGCCGATGCTGCGCGCAAGTTTTTCCACGTCAAGCGCGCCTTCCCGAATATGCGCAGGCAGGTTGATGGAACCCAGGTTGCAGACGGCAGTTTCTGTCTCCGAAGTATTCAAGGTGATTTCCGTGCACAGATTGGAACTGTGTACTACGCCCATGTGTTGCTGCGGCGAACGCAAGTTGCAAGGATCCTTGAAGGTAATCCACGGATGTCCGGTCTCGAAGAGCATGGTAAGCATGCGCCGCCAGAGCTGTACGGCAGGAATCTTGCGAAAAAGTTTGATCTTGCCCGTTTCGACCTGTGCTTCGTAGGCAAGATAGGCTTGCGCAAAGTCGCGTCCTACTCGTTCATGCAGGTCAGGTACGTCACTCGGGGAAAAGAGAGTCCATTCGCCGTTTTCCATCACTCGTTCCATGAAGAGATCGGGAATCCAGTGCGCAGTGTTCATATCATGGCAACGACGGCGCTCGTCGCCAGTATTCTTGCGCAATTCCAGGAACTCCTCAATATCCAGGTGCCATGTTTCCAGATAGGCGCAAACCGCGCCTTTCCGTCTGCCGCCTTGGTTGACCGCCACTGCCGTATCGTTGACGACCTTGAGGAACGGAATCACTCCCTGACTTTTGCCATTTGTGCCTTTGATGCGACTTCCCAAGGCACGTACCGGCGTCCAGTCATTTCCAAGTCCTCCAGCATATTTTTGCAAAAGAGCATTTTCCTTCAATGCCTGATAGATGCCTTCCAGGTCATCGGAAACCGTGGTGAGGTAGCAGGAGGAAAGCTGCGGATGACGAGTACCGGCATTGAAGAGGGTTGGCGTCGAACACATGAAATCAAAGCGGGAAATGAGATCATAGAACTCGATGGCACGGGTTTCACGATCAATTTCGAGCAAGGAGAGACCCATTGCAACACGCATGAAAAAGATCTGCGGCAGTTCGATACGACGTTCCTCAATGTGCAGGAAATAGCGATCGTAGAGAGTTTGCAGACCAAGACAGCCGAATTGCAAATCGCGTTCCGGCTTCAACGCCGCCGCAAGACGACCAAGATCGAATTCCGCCAGACGTGGATCAAGCAATTCAGCTTCAATGCCCAATTTCACGAAGCGGGAAAAATATTCACGTGTTTTTTCTTCTATGGTCTCCGGTGCAATTTCCTCGCCCAATACTTCGGCACTGAGCGCAAGAAGTTGCAGACGGGCCGTCACCTTGTCATAGACCGGATCCTGCTCGATCAGGGTGCGCGCGGCAAGCGTCAGCGCAGTATGAACTTCCGCGAATGGCATGCCGTCATAAAGATTTCCCAAGGCAAGATCAAGCACCTTTTGCGCCGAAGCTTCCTCACCCAATCCGACGCAGGCCGCTTCCACGCGCAGAGCCAGAATACGGACATCAAGCGGCTGACGAACACCATCAATGATAATGGAAAGAGAAGCCTTTTCCGTGCCAGTCTTTTCTGCTTGCGCCCGCATAGCGCGTTCTTCCGCCCGGCGCTCCCGATAAAGTACGTAGGCACGCGCCACATCATGTTCACCCGCCCGCATGAGAGCCAGTTCCACTTGATCCTGGATGGCCTCAATATGTATTGTGCCACCCGCTGGACGACGACGCGCCAAAGCCTCGATCACATTACGGGTAAGGCGCTGCACCACTTCCCGGATGCGGGCGGAAGTTGTGCTCTGTGCCCCTTCCACAGCCAAAAATGCTTTGCTCAAGGCCAGCGTGATTTTTTCAGACCGGAAAGACGTAACATCGCCGTTGCGGCGGATGACTTCTAGGCTGGAACAGATGTCGGCTGTTGGCATACCATCAATCCGTACACCACTCGCGCTGCTTATGCCAGATTCACGTTCCTGAACCAGATTTCCCAATACCAATGGATCATGCCGCATGCTTTTCGTTACTCCCTGTGCCAGCAGATTAATGACAAAATAATGTATGGCTCGTCAAGTCATACGGGGCGTGAGTTTAAGGGCAGGAAGGTAGAACGTCAAGTATGAACTACAGCATCTAGCGTTCACTTGAAGGAAATCAACAAGATATAGTGCATTGAAAATTATTCAAGTTTGAAATGCTTTTTGTTGGTACGCAAGAGATAAAAGCATTGAAAATTTATATTTCAGATGTATGTCTTATCTTTTTGTTCTTTAACAATATGCTATGGAAGTTTTCATGGTTTCTTGTTGTTTTTTTGAATATATAAAACAAAATCTATAAATATCTCGGGAGTAAATCTGTGGACAAGTCTAGAAAGCGTGTTTGTTCAAGGTATCGGCTAACAATTTTGGTTGCTGATATACTGTTAAAGGAGTGGGGACGAAGTTGGAAGGATTTTGAAAAATTGGTTTTTCTTCCGGTTTGCTCCCAGCCAGGACACAGGTTTTCCACAGATTGATCCACAACGGGCGCATGGTTTTATTCCTTTGATTTTCTTGACAAAATTTTGTCAAAGCAAGAGACTTTCACGGTTTTGATCCAGTGCTTCCGGTTCTTGGTGGGGCGTTGGGTTTTCTTTTTGGCAAGATTTTGGGAGTGATGCTTATGTTGTGTGACCGGACTGGGGAACTCGTTGCCTTGCTGGAAAAACGGATTCTGGTACTGGATGGCGCGATGGGGACGATGATCCAGCAATATCAGCTTTCCGAGGCGGATTATCGGGGAGAACGTTTTCAGGATCATCCTCATGATGTCAAGGGGAATCATGATCTTCTCAATTTGGTTCGTCCGGACGTGATTTCGGAAATTCATCGCGCTTATCTGGAAGCTGGAGCGGACATTCTGGAGACGAATACCTTCAATGGCACGGCGATTTCACAGGCGGATTTCAACCTGACGGAACTCGTCTATGAGATCAACTTCAAAGGCGCAAGTCTTGCGCGTACTCTGTGCGACGAATACAGTGAGAAAAATCCTGGCAAGCCGCGCTTTGTTGCAGGTGTCCTGGGGCCAACCAATCGCTCGGCTTCCAGTTCTCCGGACGTGAATGATCCTGGTTTTCGCAATATCACGTTCGATGATCTGGTTGGTAGTTATTTTGAAGCCATTACGGGACTTGTTGAGGGTGGCGCGGATCTCCTGCTGGTGGAGACTATTTTTGATACGCTGAACGCCAAGGCAGCACTCTATGCGTTGGATGTATTCTTTGAGCGCGCCGGATGCCGTTGGCCAGTGATGATTTCTGGCACCATTGTTGATGCTTCCGGGCGCACGCTTTCCGGGCAAACGGTGGAAGCGTTGTGGAATTCCCTGAACCATATTCGTCCGCTTTCGTTTGGTTTGAATTGCGCTTTGGGAGCGCGGGATTTGCGCCCTTACGTTGAAGAGTTGTCGCGCATTACGGGTTGCTTCGTCTCCGCGCATCCCAATGCCGGTTTGCCAAATCCCTTGTCGCCGACTGGTTACGATGAAACGCCGGAACATCTGGCAGAAGAAATCGCGGATTGGGCGCAGCATGGGTTTGTGAATATTGTTGGTGGTTGTTGCGGAACAACGCCGCAACACATCAAGGCTATCGCATATGCGGTGCGGGAAATGCCGCCCCGAAAGATTCCAGTCATTGCGCCGCAATTACGTCTTTCCGGGCAGGAAGCCTTTAATGTAGGTGCACAAAGCCTTTATGTAAATATAGGGGAACGAACGAATGTCACGGGTTCTCGTGCTTTTGCGCGGATGGTTCTGGAAGAACGCTATGATGATGCGTTGGCAGTTGCGCGTCAGCAGGTAGAGAATGGCGCCCAGATCATTGATATCAACATGGATGAGGCCATGCTGGATTCTGTTGCCGCGATGCAGCGTTTTCTGAATCTGATTGCTTCCGAGCCAGACATTGCCAAAGTGCCGATCATGATTGATTCCTCGCGCCCGGAAGTCATTGAGGCGGGGTTGAAATGTATTCAGGGCAAGGGAATCATCAATTCCATTTCCCTGAAAGAGGGCGAGGAAAAATTTCTGCGCGCGGCACAGCGTGCCCGGCGATATGGCGCGGCAGTGGTGGTCATGGCTTTCGACGAAGACGGTCAAGCGGACACCTACGCGCGCAAGATTGAAATTTGTCAGCGCGCTTATGATCTTTTATCGAAGATTGGTTTTCCGCCGCAGGATATCATTTTTGATCCTAATGTTTTTGCCATCGCTACTGGCATTGAGGCACACGACAATTACGCTGTGGATTTTATTGAGGCGACGCGCTGGATTCGTTCTCATCTTCCACATGCCCAGATTTCTGGTGGTGTTTCCAATGTTTCGTTTTCTTTCCGGGGCAATGACGCTGTTCGTGAGGCAATTCATACTGTTTTCCTGTACCACGCCGTTCGCGCGGGAATGTCGATGGGCATTGTCAATGCTGGCATGTTGGGATTTTACGATGAGCTGGAGCCAACATTGCGGCAGAAGGTGGAAGATGTTGTCCTGAATCGCTATCCGGATGCAGGGGATGCACTGGTTGAATTTGCCCAGACGGTAAAAGAAGGCAAGAGCAAGGCCACAGGACCGGATTTGCGCTGGCGTGCCTTGTCGCCGGAAAAACGTTTGGAACACGCGCTCGTGAAAGGCATTACCGAATTTGTTGTTCAGGATACTGAAGAAATTCGGGTCATGCTGGAAAAAGAAGGTAAACCGCCGCTCGCGGTGATCGAAGGACCACTGATGCGCGGCATGAATGCGGTTGGTGATCTCTTCGGCGCCGGGAAAATGTTCCTGCCGCAAGTCATCAAATCGGCGCGGGTCATGAAACAAGCGGTTGCTTGTCTTATTCCTTATATTGAAGCGGAAAAACAACGTACCGGTGCGAAAAGCAAGGGAAAAATCATCATTGCCACTGTCAAGGGCGATGTACACGATATTGGCAAGAATATCGTTGGTGTGGTTTTGGGTTGCAATGGCTATGATGTTGTGGATCTTGGCGTGATGGTTCCCTGTGAGAAGATACTGAATGCTGCCCGTGAACATGGGGCGCAGGCAATTGGGCTTTCTGGCTTGATTACACCTTCGCTGGAAGAAATGCGCTATATTGCGGAGGAAATGCAGCGTCAGGGATTCGATATTCCGTTGTTGATTGGCGGCGCGACAACGAGTCGTGCCCATACTGCCATCAAGATTGCGCCGCATTACGAAGGAACGGTGGTGTATGTGCCAGATGCTTCGCGGGCAGTCGGAGTGGTAACACAGCTTTTTTCGGAGACGGAACAGGCAGCCTACAAAGAAGCCCTGTCCAGCGAATATGCGGCAATACGCCAGGAACATGCAGGTCGCAAGGGGGCAACATTGGCGACGTTGGCGGAAGCGCGCGCCAATTGTTTCACGTGGAACACGGAATATCGTCCCCAAACACCTCGACAGCCAGGGTTACACACGCTGGATTTTGATCTGACAACATTGGCAGAATTCATCGACTGGACTCCTTTCTTTCAGGGTTGGGATTTGACAGGCCGTTTCCCGGCGATCTTGGAACATGCCGTCACAGGTGAAACTGCGCGGCAGTTGTATCAGGATGCGCAGACGATGCTGCAAAAAATCGTAAACGAGCATTGGCTGGAAGCGAAGGGAGTCTTTGCCCTGTGGCCAGCGGCGCGTGTGGACGATGATCTTGTTTTCTATGTGGATGAAACTCGCAAGGAGGCAAGAGGTCGTTGGCTGGGATTGCGGCAACAGCATCGGCAGCCTCCGGGACGCTACAACCTTGCTTTGCCGGATTTTGTTGCCAGCTTGTCCAGCGGCATTCCGGATTGGGCGGGAGTGTATGCGGTTACGGCGGGATTGCGGCTTGAAGAAAAGGTAGCGCACTTCACGGCAATTCATGATGATTACAGTTCTATTCTGTTGAAAGCATTGGCGGATCGCCTGGTGGAAGCTGCGGCTGAATGGCTGCATCGCGCAGTACGACGGCACTATTGGGGTTATGCGCCAGATGAAAATCTCGATTTGGATGCGTTGATTAACGAAGCCTATGCTGGAATCCGTCCCGCGCCTGGCTATCCGGCCTGCCCGGATCATACGGCCAAGCGGGAAATATTTCGTCTTCTGGGAACGGAAGGCCGGGTCGGGATTACATTAACAGAATCCTGCGCCATGTTTCCGACGGCTTCGATTGCCGGGTTTTTCCTCGCACATCCTGAAGCTCGCTATTTTGCCATTCCCAAGATCGGGGAAGACCAGTTGACGGACTGGGCGCGCCGCGCCGGAATGCCGCCGGACGAAGCCCGACGCTGGCTTGCGCAATTATTGTAGACAGCCGCAAAATCACCTCTGCGGTGTCAAGCGGGCTGTCTGGATATTCCATTTATAATTGGCGCTTTTTTGGAAGGATTGCATATGGCGTTCAAGGTTTTTATTGATGGCCGTCACGGAACGACCGGACTCAAGATTGATGCGCGGCTCCTTGCGCGTTCCGATATTGAGCTTCTCGATATTCCTGAGGAGGAACGGAAAAACCCGGCGGTCAAGGCACAAATCATCAACAGTGCCGATGTTGTGTTTCTCTGCCTGCCGGATGCTGCTTCCCGGGAGGCGGCAGCACTTCTTCTGCCGGAAAATCGGAAAACTCGTCTGTTGGACGCTTCCACTGCACATCGCACGCATCCTGATTGGGTATATGGTCTCCCTGAACTTCACGGTCAGCGTGAGCGGATTCGTCTGACGCAGAAGCTTGCTGTTCCTGGTTGTCACGCCAGCGGCTTTATTCTTCTTGTGCAACCTCTGGTAGCGGCAGGTATCGTGCCACCGGATTATCCGGTCAGTGCTTGTTCCGTTACTGGCTACAGCGGTGGTGGCAAGGAGATGATTGCCAGTTATGAAACTGGCGCAGACCTTCCCGACGCCATGCGAAGCCCACGCTTCTACGCCTTGGGCCTGACGCACAAGCATCTACCGGAAATGCAGGTGCTCAGTGGGCTGGCGGCAAAACCGATCTTTACACCCATCGTGGGGAATTTCGCGCAAGGTATGGTCGTTTCCGTGCCGCTTTTTCCAAAACGCTTGCCAGGACATCCGACACCAGAGGCGCTTACGGCGTTTTACGCGGAATACTATGCCCGGTCGCCTTTCATCCAGGTCATGCCTGTTGCGGAAGCTCCGGAAAACGGGTTTCTGTCCGCTACGGCCTGCAATGGGACGAATCGGGCAGAACTCTTCGTGTTCGGGCACACCGATCAAATCCTCCTTGTCGCCCGCTTTGATAATCTCGGCAAGGGCGCTTCCGGCGCGGCCATCCAGTGCATGAACATCATGCTTGGCCTGGACGAGACGACGGGATTGAACGCCTGACCTCACAGAGCACGAAAAATCAGGTCTGCCCATTTGGTTCTCGGGATGGGCGCAGACCGGGTTGGGAACATCACAGTCGTTTTCGGAATCGAACAAAAGACCTGCCTCGCCCCCGCTCCACAGAATGAAAATTATGTCAAATGCACGAAATTTTACGGATTCTTCACCTCCCGGCAAAAACAGTCTTCCGGCACGCACACTGGAAAGCACTCGTACACACTATCTGACTGACTACTACAAGCACCACATCCCGCAACGCGCCCTCAACGGGCTTTCTTCCACCGGTACAACTGAGGCGGCAGGCAAAAAACGGCAGGCTGTCTTTCCGCTCCCTGATTCCTGAAACTCCCGCTTGGCGGGGGATTGCGGGGCCGTTTGTCGTGAAAGAGGAACCGGGTATCGGCTTTTGCTATCTTGATTCAGGATGCGGCGGTATAAAGCAGATGGGATCAAAGGAGGATCAGCAAAATGTGCTCCAAAAATTTGCAATCGTTGCCGTCTGTGGGCGCTCTGGCGTCCATGAAGCCACTGCCCGTGGCGGCACGAGGTTTTACGTTGGTGGAATTGCTGGTAGTGTTCATCATCATCGCGATTATGGCGGCGTTTGCCATTCCGAATTTCAAGGAAACCTACCAGCAGGCGCGAATGACTTCCTATGCGGATGAACTGGTTTCTGCGATTCAACTGACGCGCAGTGAGGCCATCAAGCGGGGGGCAAGGGTGAGGATGGTTCCCGGTTTGGCTGCGGATTACACGCCGAGCGGCGATTATTCGCAAGGCTGGCAAATCGTGGCGGACAAATTCAGCAAGGACGGGGGAAAAGTCGTGTTGCAGAAGCACGGGCCTCTGGTAGGCGCGGAGGTTCCTGAAAAGACCAAAGACAACAGCTCTGGCACCGCGAGCGACAGCACCACGGTGATCGCCTTTGGGCGGGGCGGGCGGTGGGCGCCGGAGGATTATTCCAATGCTCCCGTTTTTGTCCATCCAGGAAGCATCAAAACCCTCAAGCTAAGGCCAGAGGGTTGTTCCGGCACCGTCTCGGTTGCGCATGATGTCTATATTTCTTCTGACGGGCGCGTTTTTTCACGCGCGGGGCGTCCGTGTGACAGTGGTTGGTAAGGTTGATAAGGGTGAAGGAGGAACAAACCATGAAACATCAAATCTTTGCGGGTCAGGGCGGGCGCGGTTTTTCGTCCGGGTTTACGATTCTGGAAGTGCTGGTGGCGGTAGTCATCTTGGCGGTTGGTCTTTTGGGCATGATCGGCTTGCAGACTTCGGCGGTGAAGCAGAACCAGAACGCGATGGCGCGCTCAATTGCCGCCGGCTATGCCGAATCCATGCTGAACAAGATGCGCGCCGATACGGAGGAAGCCAAGCTGGGGCACTATGACATCAAGTCAGAGGGCGGAAATGTGCCGCTTGCCAGTGCGGGCACTGCACCCTACAGGGAAACCCAGCGCTGGATCAAGAATCTCGAAACGGCCTTGCCCGGCGCGAAGGTACAGGTGTGCCGAATCAATCTGGCCGATGGGAAGTACAGCCAGTGCACCGATAAAAAGGGGGAGGCCTTCCGTGTTTGCATCCGCTGGGATCAGGGGGATTCGAAGCTCTTTGATCCGAAATCGCAGCAAGTCATGTTGTTGGGGAGGCTGTGAAGATCATGAATACCATGCGCGCGGTGAAGAGGACGCGGGCCTTCGGGTTTGCTCCCGGCTTTACGCTGGTGGAGTTGATGGTGGCCGCAGTGTTGGGGGTGATTGTGCTCTTGGCGGTCTCTTATGCCTACATCGGCAATCGCTACAACTACCTGATGAATGCGGAATTGAGCCGCATGCAGGAGAGTGGCCGGGCGGCTTTGGATGTGATTGCCCGCAGTCTGGAGAATGCCGGGTTCGCAGGTTGCCGTGCCGCTCCGGGGGATGTGCAGGTCACCAGCGACGTTGATGCCGATTGGGTGTCCTGGCTGAAGATGGGCTTTCTCGTGGACTCAGGGGGTGGGAGTGTGACCGGGCTGGATGGGTACACGCCCCAGTTGAGGGTCTTTGGTCCGCTGGAGATGGGCGTGGTTGCGGTGACGGGCGAGCCAGGGAGTGACGGCAAGATTCCGGTGCGCACGGGGCCGACCTTGTCTGCGATGGCGCAAATCATCCTGCCCGGCAAATCGATCCCTGGAGGCCCCATGCTGATCAGCGATTGCTCGCAGGCATATATTTTCAATGGTGCGATTGATGCAGCGGGCGGCACGATTATGGCGGGTACGAGTGGCTTGCCCAGTGGGCACACATACACCACGGGCGCGCAGGTGGCGATGCTGGGGGAAGGCGCTCCCTTCTATCTGGCGGCAAGAAATTTGGGTGGCAGCAGCACGGTCACGAACAGGTCGGGGACGCCGGAGACGGTGATGGCCTTGCTCGGGGGGGGGGTCGTGATCAGCCTCTGGCCGATGGAGTGGCGGCGTTCCGCGTTTGCCAGCGCAAGGGTGAGCGAGGTCAAGCTACGGAGGAACTCGTCGATGCGGCGGACAAGTATTCCGACGATGTAACCATGGTGCAGATTGATCTGCTCCTCTATTCCCTGAATGACCGCCTGCTGCCGGAGGATACGCCGCAGGAATACTACCTGTGCGGTGATGCGGACGGATCGCCGAGCGTGACGATTAGCGCCACGAATCACCCGACGCATCTGCGGCGCGTGCATCGGCTCTTCAGCACCAGCGTGGCGCTTCCCAACAAGATTCGCAACAGTGAGACGATCACTGCGGACAAGTAGCCTTGATGGTGTTCGCATGAACGGGCACATGACGATATGAATGGAAAGGATTGAGGAAGGATCATGAACGCGAGAACACGCAATTTTGGCGCGGGCGGCTTCGTCCGGCGCGAGCAGCGCGGCCTGTGGCACGGTCGGCGCATCCTTCGGCGCGGGCAGCGCGGCGCGGCGCTGGCGGTGGGGCTGGTGATGCTGGTGGTGGTCACGCTCCTGAGTCTGGCGGCAATGCAGACGGTGCGCCTGCAAGAGCGAATGGCCGGGAACCAACTCTCCAGGGCGCAAGTCTACGAGGATGCCCTGGGGGGGGCGCGTCATGCCGAAAGCTGCCTGTTGCACCGCTTGGATTGCGCGAATGACTTGGTCGCGGATATCGAGACGACAGATACAGCCAACGGTTTCTACCGTGTGAGTGAGGGTGATGCCGCGACGCAGCAGGTGGGGGATTTAAACGACCCCGCCACTTGGGAGGGGCACTCGGAGCAACAGCCTAGTGCTGGGGAACTGGTGTTGGGTATCCATCCCTGGCGGATCGTAGAACGTTTGCCGAACGCGCTGGTGGGCGCTTCGGTAAGTGTGCAGCAGCGGCGCACCTTGCAGGTGTTCCGTATCAACGTTCTCGCGGCGGATAGCGAACCGGAAACTGCGGAAAGCATTTCCATTGTGCAATCCACGCTGACGCGGGAATGATGTTTCAAACTGGACTTTTCGGGAGAAAAAGATGTTTTCCACTTTCAAGCAAGGCGCATCGGGCAGCAAACCAGGCAGAGGTGGCAATGCCGGTTTTGCGAGCGATGTTTGCCGAGTTGGCAATCAAGTTGCCAACCGGATGGGTAATCCAGGGCGTGGCCCCGCCGTGTGGCGGGGTCACGCCAGGGTGAAGCAGTTGACCATGCTCATGGCAGCGGCTTTTTCCCTCCCCGCAACGGGGGCCGGGACGATCAAACCTTCCAACCAGCCTCTGATGGTTGGTGGCGGGCAACCGGCGAATGTCATGCTCTTGTTCGATAATTCGATTGGCATGGCTTCTTTTCAGTTGCCCACCAATGTGCCGGAATTCGGTCAGCACACCGGTACTTCTTATCGTCGCCAGCACTACGGAAATCTGGCGGCGCGTTCGGTGCATCTGAACAAGCTCGCCTACAACCCCAGGAAGGAATATTCGAGGCCGAGGAAGCAGGACATCTGTTCCGGCGGCGTTTGCATGCGGGATTATTATCCCAATGTGCCCTTTAGCGCTGCGCCGCGTGACGGCTTTGGCGCGGGGCATCCAACCCCCAATGCGACCGTGGATTTGTCCAGGGATTATCAGGACCGCACCTACGGCGGTTTGACCGTGACCAGTCGCTCGCAGCCAGATGACGATGGGGCATGCACGCGCGGCACGGGGCCTGTGCCTTATCTGAATGACGGCAATTGCTCCGAGGACAACAGGGATGCCCGTCCCCGGAGCGCCTATTACACCTATTTTCGCCCGGATCGGGAAGGCCCCTATGCGTCGGGGACTGGTGTTTCTGTTGTCAATGGCGTGACCGAGACACAGGTGTTTGAATTCACTGGCGCAAGTGGTTCCAATTCCAATCTCTCAAGCATGGTCCTTACGGTTGCGGGAATTCCTGTGCAACTGGGGAAGAGGGGTGATCTTCCGGCGGGGCATGTGTGCAAGAGCAAAGCGCCGTCAACGACAAGCTCGAACTGGGATGTTGCCGAGAGGGTCGAGTGTGTGCTGAAAAACACGTCGGCATTCACGGACAATTGGACTGTGACAAGGCACTGGGGCAAGCTGACGCTAACCTCCAAGATCCCGGACCAGAATGTTGCCAATCTTCCGGAGGTGGGCTTGGGAACTTCAAAGCTCTCGCTCATCAACAAGAGTTATACCGAGGGGGCTGCCCGTTCTTTCACGCCAGCCAGCAAGGGCTGTGTCTATCAGGTGTTCAAGAAGAACACCAAAAATGCGGATGGAACCTACAGGATCTATAACATCGTTGATCTGGATCCACGAAAGGATGCCAAGCTCTACAAGCCTTCCTGGTGCCTGAGTGCCGACAGGAAGAGCGTTGTCGGCACGGCAGCCGAGTGCGTCACGAACAGGATTGATGGGGCCGGGGATCGGGAGGACGATGGCTGGTGGGCCATTGCGCAACTGGTGGGCAATACGGGTGACGACGCGAATAACAACGGCCAGTGGGATGGCTGGCGAATTGGCTCGATTCCTGTGGGGGAAACGAAATATTCGGCGTACAGGGTGGTGAACGGTAGCGGGGGGCAGTATTTCCGCACTCCTTTCCAGGCCTGTTTTGAAGTGGTGACGGTCGGCTCGGCGCGTGATCGGGAATTGACGAACATGACGGCAGACGGAGCCAGGCAGAATTTCGCCAATTGGTATTCCTACTACAGCAGCCGAGTCAACCTCCTGAAGGTTTCCATGAGCGAGGTGATGAATGATCTCGACGAGGATATTCGCATCGGCTTTGGCGTGACCGGCGCGGTGAAATGGGCCGTAGACTATGCCGGAACAAGTGTTTGCGATTCGACCCCATCGGCGGGTGTATCGGCGGACTGCCCCAACGGACGCGCCTTCAACAGTTTGAATCCGGCAGCATGGGGGATGACGAGCAAGGTATTCAAGGCAGGGTTGCGTCCGAATCTGGTGGATAACATGGCAAGCCCTGCGAACGGGGATGGCTTCTATGGCATTGAGCGTGGCGTGCGTCCGTTCAGGAATTTTGAGAATGATGACAAAAGCGTGCCGCCCGGCTACCGGGGGAAGAAGTTCAAGGATGAAGCGTTCGATTATCTCTTCAGCTTGTCGACGGCCTCCATCCGTGATTCGGAAATGCTGAAGCAGGGAACGAGTTCCAAGGCCAGCGACGCTGCCGGCGCGCGGACGGGCAATCTGGCCGCGCTGCGCCGCGCATTGGGCGAGGCGGGCGAATATTTTCGCACGGGGAAGCCCACGGGGCCGGACACCGGGCCAGACCTGAGAAGTCCTTGGTCGATCTACCCTGGCTTGGGCGCCATTACCCCGGATCCGAGTAAAGGAGAGACCTTCAGGAAGCAGAAAATCCTGGCCTGCCGCAAGAGCTATGCGGTGCTCGTTACCGCGGGCACCTACAACAAGAACAATGACGATAGCGGACATGACCAGAGCCTGCCGGTCAACGCCTGTGCTCACGGCGACCAGGATGGCGTAAGCGGTCCCAGTTTCACATATACGCCCAGCACTGCGCCGGTCTATGCAAGCACATGCCTTGGCGCGCTTGCAAATACATCCAGCGCTGACTACAAGGATTCAAGGAAGGTGGGTACCAAGATGGATGGGAGTGACCTCACCTTTGGCGAATACCGCATGTCCATGACACCTGTGGGAACGAAGGGCGAGGTGTTCCCCTACGAGCCGAAACTGCCCTTCGCCGACAGAAAGAACGGCAGTGATTACTCAGGCTACAAGAATACCCTGGCGGATGTTGCCATGGCCTACTGGAAAAGCGACCTCCTGGTTGGTCGGTCGGATAACGCCGATGACTTTGCGAACAATGTGCCCATCAGTGGCGAGGATTATGCTTATTGGCAGCACATGAACACTGTCATCCTGCAAATGGGGGATTCTGCCAGTGTGCGCGCACAAGGGGCGAGTGATGCCGAATATGCTCCAGTGGTGGAAAGCGTGGTTCGCGGCGAAGCCTGGCTCTTGGCGAAGGATCCCAGGTGGGGCTATTCCGATTCCGCCGATGCGCCGAAATGCGGCGAAAGCAACCCGACCGGCGACGGTGTCGGCGGCACGGAATGGTGCGATCCCATCGGCGACACTGGCGTTGACCTTGGCTCCAGCAGCAAGGGCGCACAGGTGTTGGGCGTGCCGAGAAGCCGCATGTACGGCAACGATCTCCTGCATGCCGCCATCAACGGACGCGGTGGCTATTATTCGGTGGAATCCCCGGAAGGTCTTGCGGATGCGCTCAGGAAGGCGATGGAGAGCATGAAGGAAAGCGGTTTTTCCTTCACGCGGGTAGAAACCAACAGTGGCTCCAGAGCGCCGCGTGCTCTCCTGTATTATGCCAAGTTCAGTTCCAACAACTGGTATGGCGATCTTGATGCTTATCGCATTTGCACGGGCGCGGATGTGGAACGGGATTGGGATCGCACGGTAAACCCGCCAACCTGGAAAGCAGGCCAGGGAAATTCCCGCTCCCAGTGCCGCAACGAGGGCGATCCCTGGAAATGGCCGGATTGGCGCGTGAACAGCAAGGATGGCGGCGGCGCGCAAGGTGTCCTGAACACCCAGGCGCTGGATCGCCGCAATATCTATGCGGGCATGGGCTGGGGAGACAGCGCCTTGGTCGAATTCACGACTGCCAAGGCCCGCGAGTTTGGCTTGAGCGCGGATCTGATCGAGTACCTGCGTGGCAGCGCGGCGCAGGAAGCGCAGAACGGCGGCCCTTTCCGGGATCGTAATACCTCCGAGATGACCGTGATTTGCGGCACGGACGCCAATCCGGAACCTTGCAAGACAGATGGCAGCAACAGGGAAACTGCGCATCGACCAGCGCCCGAACGCCACTTGATGGGGGATATCATCAATTCCTCGCCGGTATTCGTGGGCAATGATGATTTCGGCTTCTCCAGCGCCGGTTCGCTGACCATCGCCCAGCGTATCGCCTACATCACGCGCAAGACCACCACCAACAAGAACCGCCGTGAACTCGTCTGGGTGGGCGCGAACGATGGCATGCTGCATGCCTTCGACGCCTCGCCCAATTCCACGTCGGATGGCACACGCGGCAGTGGTGATGCCGGAGGCAAGGAAATCTTTGCCTTCATTCCCTATCATGCCCTGTTGAAGATCGGAGCCTTGAGTCGGCCGAATTACATCCATGAATACTATGTGGATGGTGAGATCGCTGTTGGCGACGCCCTGCTTGCCGCTGCGGGCGGTGACGAATGGCATACTGTGCTGGTGGGTTCGTCCGGTCTGGGCGGCGGCGCGTATTACGCGCTGGATATTGAGGATCCCGACAACATCAAGAAGCTTTGGGAAGTTTCCAGCGCCGCATCGGAAACCGAAGACCGCTACGGCAAGATCGGCGCGTTCACGGTCGGCAAGGCCAGCATTGCCCAAGTGGGCGTGGCGGTTTCTGGCGCTTCCCCGACCACCGCCGGGCAATGGGCGGCTGTTTTCGGGAATGGCTACAACAGCACGGGTAACGTTGCCGCGCTCTATGTGGTGAATCTCAAGGATGGCGCGCCGATTGCCGTGCTGACGACGCCTGCTGATACTCCCCCCAACACAGCGGCCAACGGCCTTGCCGCCCCGGTGCTTGCGGATTTCGAGCACGATGGCCGGGCGGATGTCGCCTACGCGGGCGACCTGTATGGCAACCTCTGGCGCTTTCCGCTGGGCAAGCTTGATGGCGACAAAACCGGGGCGGGAGCGGCCACGCTCATCTTCAAGGCAGGCGCGGACCAGCCGATTACCGGGCAACCGGAAGTCGCGGTCATCAAGGGCAAGGTCATGGTGTACTTCGGGACGGGTAAATACCTTGAGATGGAGGACAGGGATTCTGTCGCCGTCCAGGCTTTCTATGGCGTGCAGGATCCCTGCGGCAAAAGCAGTTCCGCCTGCACTGCCACGCCTCTGACGCCCGCTGATCTTGTCCAGCAGACCATCACGAAGGAAGTTCAGAAGCGCGTTTGCCCTGTCGGCACGGGCACCACCTGCGTCTCTCCCACGGTTGCCGATGTGCGCCTGGTCTCGAACAATACGCCCGTTCCCCATGCCACGACTGGCGCACTGGATAAATTCGGTTTCTATCTCACGCTGAAAGTGGACAGCAAGAATGCGGAGGGCGAGCGCGTGATCGCCAAGCCTGTGGTTTGGGATGACCGCGTGATGTTCACCAGCATCATCCCCGGTGACAATTCCTGCGCGACGGAAGGTGACGGCTGGCTCTATGAGCTGGATCCGGAATGGGGGGGAAGGCTGAAATTCAGTGTCTTTGATCTCGACGGAGACAAGAAGTTTGGCGATGTCAATGACGAGGTAGACGGAAAATACGCGAGTGGCAGGCGGGTCGGCTTGAACGGCGGCGGCCTTTCCACTCGCGGCAACACCAAGTACGTGGGCGGCAAGGGCGGCATCACGGCGATTGCCAACAACCCGGAACAAGGCGTACAAGGCCGCAGGGCGATCCTGCGCCTGCGCTGAAGATTTGGGAAGAAAAGGAGGAAAATCATGAAAAACATCATCATCCCGGCAGGCAAGAGTTTCACGTCTGCCGGAGCGAGCAGGGCCAATGCCCCCCTTGTTCCCCTCCCCCTCTGGGGGCAGAGGGGAGGGAGCCCAAACGCAACCCGTGGCTTCACGCTCATCGAACTGATGATCGTCGTCTCGATCCTCGCGGTGCTCGCGGCGCTTGCGCTCACGTCCTTCCAGAAACAAGCTCTGCGCGCCAACCGCGTGGAATGCGTGGGGGCCATGATGGCCGAAAGCGGCAAGTTGGAACGCGCCTACTCTTTCACTCGCGATTACGGGAAGGTCTACAGCGGTACTCTCAACGACAGCAAGCTCACTTCCTGCCCGCTTGACACGAACGGCAGCACCAGTGCCAACAAGCAGACGTATACGGTCACGGTCAATTCCACGAAGACGACCTACACGATCGTTGCCATACCGATCGGCAGGCAGGCGCAGGATTCCTGTGGCGGACTCGCGCTTACGCATCTGGGCGAGAAGAAATCCGGCGTCAGCGACAGCACTGGCGCCAGCGCTGCGCACAACAACGATGCAATCGCCGCTGCCTGCTGGCGCTAAGGCGGCAAGGAGGAACAATATCATGAACAGGAAACAATGTGGATTCTTACAAGGAAAGATTGGGATTTCGGAAGGGTTTCCTCCTTCTGGAAAGCATGCCGGTTTTTCCCTTATTGAACTGATGGTGGTGGTGGCGGTCATTGTGATCCTCGCGGCGATCGCCATTCCCGCCTATCAGGATTACACCTACCGCGTGAATCGCTCCGAGTGCGAATCTGTCATGCAGCAGGCTGCCGCTACGCTGGAACAGCGCCACACAGCCCGGAACAGCTACCTCACTACGGGCAGTGCGCATGATGGAAGCCTGCCAAAACGCTGCGGCGAAAAACAGCAAACGTATGGAGTGACCTACTCGATCGCATCGACGGGGCTAAGTTTCACAATCAAGGCCACTCCTGCAGGAAGACAGGTAAATGATAGATGTGGTTCTCTGCAATTGACGAATCAGGGCGTGAAAAGCGCACAAAACGGCACGGTGGAAAGCTGCTGGCGCTAGGACGGATGTTCCGGGAAAAGGAAGGGGCGCACAAGAGCCTCTCTTCCTTTTTCCTCTGTGCGGGGAGCACTGGGTGCGACGCCTGTGCTGTTCTTTTGGGATATAATGAAATCCTTGTCGGTTTGACGGCCTTGATACAGGTGAGGACAAGGTTTTTTGCACAGGGGGGATTTCATCATGGGATTATTCGATTTATTCAGCAACATCATCTTTGGTTCTTCCGCCCGTGAGCCGGAAAGTTCCTACGGCGAGCAGGAACGCAGGCTGGAAGCGCACATCAATCCAAGGGAAGGGACGCGCGTCCTGATTGTGGATGATTCCCCGACCATTGCCGCCGTCCTCAGGCGTTTTCTGGATGCGGCGGGCTGTTTCTGCATGGAAGCGCCGGATGCCAAGGTCGGGCTTGAGCTGGCGCTTACCCAGAAGCCGGAATTGGTCTTTCTGGATATCGTCATGCCGGGCATCAATGGCTTTGCCGCGTTGCGCGCCCTGCGCCGCAATGCCCGCACCAAGGATATTCCTATCATCATGATGAGTGGCAACGAACAGGCTACGGCGCAGTTCTTCGGCACCAACATCGGAGCGGATGATTTCATGAAGAAACCATTTTCGCGTGATGAGGTGTTCAGTCGCATTGAGCGTCTGCTGGACGAAAACGGCATTCCCCGCCGCTTGTATGACGAAAATGGGCATGTGCAGGGTGTGCCAGGGCACAATATTCCGTCCGTTCCCGCTCCCCCTGCGGAGTTTGCGTTCCAGCCGCAGCCGTCGCAGTTCGTTCATACCCCGCAAGCTTTTGCGCAAGCGCCGGTGCAGAACCAGCCGCTTGCGCAGAATCCGTCTCCAAAGCAGGGCCAGACGCCTGTTCAGGGGCATGTGTTTCAGGTTCAGCCGCCCATTGAGAATCTGCCGCCCGTTCCTGCCCAGAAGGGCGCGGGGGACATCGATTTCGATCTTTCTATTTTCGATGTGGAACTGCCGTCAAAACCCGGCGCACGACCGCAAAAACCGACCGCACCGCAGCAAACGACCATATCCAGCGCGCCGCCGCAACTCTCCATCGTGCCTCCGGTCGTGCCGCCCGTGCCGCAACAACAAGCAGCGCCAGTTTTGGCCGTGGTGTCCGCGCCCGCGCCGGAATTACTCTCCCGGGCCCCGGTCGGTTCATCGCCACGAACGGCCCCGCAAACGCCGCAGCCTGTGGCGCAATTGTCGCAAATGGAACTTCTGACGAAGATCGCCGCCATCGCGCAACAGGCGCAAGCCAATCCCGCTTTGCTGGTTGAGCTTTCTGCCCTGACCACCCAACTGGCCGCGCTCTCGTCTCCACAATCTCCGCTCCAGCAGACTGTTTCCTACCTTCCCGCCTCTGATCCGGATGAAGACGAGGATCCCCCGCCCTTGAACATCGCGCAGGAATAGCTTGCGCGGGGCGGGCTTGGCCCCTCTCTCCGCCAAAGAAGACGGGGGCTGCGCTTGTGACGGGATCGGTTGCATGACGCTTTGGGCTGTACGTTTCCCGCATTGCCGGGTATAGTCAATGTTTTGCATGTCCGGAAGGAATTGACATGATTGCCCGCAAGACCCCTACCCAATCCACTCCATCCGCCGAATCTCCCGCCGAAAAGGGGAATCCGCCATTGGTCGAAACGTCCGTGGCGGAACAAACGCCCGCCGCCGGAAATTCCCCTCGCCCCGCGCCAGAGAAGGACGCCATCCACAGCGGTGCCGTTCGCCGGGCGCGCGCTGGCGACATTGCGACTTCGCGCACGCCGGACGGCATCGAGACCTTCGAGGTGACCAAGGCGGTGGATGCCGCGCAGAAATCCAAGGAGATTGCCCTGGCCGAGATCCTGAAACAATCGACACGCGAACAGACGATCCAGTCCGCCAGCACCGTGCTGGAAACCATCCTGAACGGCGCTTCCCCGGATGACGTGGAAGCCCTGCGCGATGCCTTCCTGAAGAAGATCGAAAACACCGCTGTCTGCTTGCCGGTCAAGCCGGATGACGAACTTTCCTCCGATTGGCGCAAGGGCGGCTATCCGTACAAGAACCTGATGTCGCGTAAAAACTACGAAAAGCAGAAGTACCAGCTTCAGGTCGAACTGCTGAAATTACAGGCATGGGTGAAGGAAACCGGGCAGCGCATCCTGATCCTCTTCGAGGGCCGGGACGCAGCCGGCAAGGGCGGCACCATCAAGCGTTTCATGGAGCACCTGAACCCGCGTGGCGCTTCCGTGGTGGCGCTCGAAAAGCCTTCGGATGTGGAACGCGGGCAGTGGTATTTCCAGCGTTACATCCAGCATCTGCCCAGTTCCGGCGAGATCGTGCTGCTTGACCGTTCCTGGTACAACCGGGCGGGCGTGGAGCATGTCATGGGTTTCTGCACGGCGGACGAATACGCCGAATTCATGCGCCAGTGTCCGGAACTTGAACGCAACCTCGTGCGCAGCGGCACTTTTCTTATCAAATTCTGGTTCTCCGTGAGCCGCGCCGAGCAGCGCCGCCGCTTCAAGGAACGCGAGAACCATCCATTGAAACAGTGGAAACTCTCGCCCATTGACATGGCCTCCCTCGATAAATGGGATGAATACACCAAGGCGAAGGAAGCCATGTTCTTCTACACGGATACGGCGGACGCCCCCTGGACGGTGGTGAAATCCGATTGCAAGAAGCGGGCGCGTTTGAATGCCATGCGTTACGTCCTGCACAAGATTCCCTACGCCAACAAGGATCTGAACCGCATCGGCCCCCTGGACCCTCTCCTGGTCGGACGCGCCAATGTGGTCTATGAAAAGGGCGAACAGGAAAGCATTGCCGCGCCCATCCTGTAGTTTTTTTGGGACGTTCGATGCCAACAGCGCCTTCCGGAATCCCGGAAGCAACAATGGCGGAGGGCCAGGTGCCTCCCGCCATTTTGCTGATGGGGCCGACCGCAAGCGGCAAGACCACGCTGGCGCTGGCGCTGGCGCGCCGCTTTCCTGTGGAGATCATCAGTGTTGATTCGGCGCTGGTCTTCAAGGATATGGACATTGGCACCGCCAAGCCGAACAAGGCGACGCTGGCGGCCTTTCCGCACCGCCTGATCGACCTCATCACGCCGGAAGAAGTCTATTCCGCCGCCCGTTTCCGAGAAGAGGCGCTGCTCGCCATGCGCGAGATCACGGAGCGGGGCGCGGTTCCGCTTCTGGTGGGCGGCACCATGCTCTACTACAAGGCGCTTCTCGAAGGATTGGCCGAGTTGCCGCAGGCCGACCCGCAACTGCGCGCCCGGCTGGACGCGGAAGCGGCAGAGAAGGGTTGGCCTGCCCTGCATGCGGAACTGGCGCGGCGCGACCCGGAAACTGCGGCGCGCCTTGATCCCACGGATCGCCAGCGCATCCAGCGGGCGCTGGAAATCTGCCTTGCGAGCGGACGCGCCATGTCCGAACTCCTGGCCCAGGGGAAAAGCGGCCCCCCGCCTTGCCGCTTCCTGAAACTCGCCCTGCTGCCTGCGGAGCGTTCCGTCCTGCACGAGCGCATCGCCCGGCGTTTCCAGGCCATGCTGGAAGGCGGCCTGATCGAAGAAGTGGAGACCCTGCGCCGTCGCTACCGCCTGCATCCCGACCTGCCTTCCATGCGCGCGGTCGGTTATCGTCAGGTGTGGGCGTGGATGGAGGGCGCATACGCGGATCGCGCCGAACTCGTCAATCGCGGCATCTACGCCACCCGCCAGCTTGCCAAGCGCCAGATCACCTGGCTTGCCAACAGCCTCCCCGGCGAACCCTGCGACTGCCTCGCCCCCGATCTGGAATCCCGCGTCGCCAGACGGGTCGAGGAATTTTTGCGGGGGGGATGCGTCGGAGGAGAAAGCCGCAAGGCAATACTCCGCCGTTGATTGCCGTTGCATTGATGATTCCGGAAGTGTAGGATGCGCGGGTAGGTGTGCTGGGCGGACTGAATCAGCGCTTCGCGCCATTTTCCCCTTCACTGTGTTTTCTCCAGGAGATGTCATGCGCAAAATCATGCAATTTGTCGCGGTCAGTTGCCGCGCTTGCCGTTGCTGCCTGCGGCAATCCCAAGGATGCCAACAAGGCCAATTTTTCCAAGGCGATTCAGGCGTATCTGGATACGCAACCTGCCCTTTGCGTGGAAGTTCCCTTTGGCCGTGAGGGCCGTAAGCTCCCTGTTGTGATACAGGAGCAGAAGGGGAATGAGAAGGATCGTGCGGAGGCGCTTGTCGAAGCGGGGCTTCTGGGCAAGCGGGAAACCGAGGTCAAATCCATATGGAGTATCCGCGAGGAGATGGTGCCCGCAACAGAATATCAGGCCACGGCGCTTGGCAAGCAATATCTGGTCACGGAAAAATCCGGTTCTTCCAGTTTCTGCACCGGAAAATACAAGCTGACCGGCATCGACAATTTCACCGAACCCGCCTCGAACCAGTGGGTGAGCGCAACGATGTCGCAGGCAACATTCCGGTACGAGATCACGGACCTTGCCGATTGGACGCAATCCGAAAAGCTGCGCGCCGCTGATGAATGGACATTCAAGGCGCTTGAAAAAAATCAGGACAAGGCCGTGCTCGTCCTGACCAATGAAGGATGGATTCACGAACGCCTGCTCAAGCTCAACCAGTGACGCTCCAGAATTGCCGTCCCCAGTGCCCGGTGGTAGGATTCCTCCGTTTTGTGCGGCGGGGCGAAGGGAACGAAACATCATGAATATTGTCATCCGGAACGGGCGGCTGGTCGACCCGAAGGCGGCGCTGGATGCGCCTTTGAATCTCTATCTGGCCGAAGGTCGGGTTGCGGGGATCGGACGGGTGCCGGAGGGATTTGTCGCCGAGCGGGAAATCGATGCCGCAGGGCTTGTCGTGGCGCCGGGGCTGATTGATCTTTCCGCGCGCCCCGTCCGGCTCGAAAGCGAGTTGACCGCCGCAGTTGCTGGCGGCGTCACCACGCTTGTCTGCCCGCCCGATCTGGACCCGATTCTGGATGAGCCGGAGTTGATCGAGCGTTTGCGGCGCGAATCCGCCGACCTGGCCCTGGCGCGTCTCCTGCCGCTGGGGGCCTTGACGCAGGGTCTTGCAGGCGAGCGTCTTTCGGAGATGGCGGGCCTGAAGCGGGCGGGCGCGATTGCCTTTTCGCAGGGCAAGCGCCCGATTCTGGATACGCAGGCATTGTTGCGGGCCTTTGAATATGCCGCAACCTTTGGTTTTTCCGTCTGGTTGCAGCCCCAGGATTATTATCTTTCCCGCAGCGGTTTCGCGCATGATGGCGAGGTTTCCGCGCGGTTGGGGCTGGCGGGCATTCCGGTAAGCGCCGAGACGGTCGCCATTGCGACAACGCTCACGCTTGCCGCAGATACGCGGGTGCGCCTGCATCTGCGCCGCCTTTCCTCTGCTGCGGGCATCGCGATGGTGAAGAAGGCCCAGGACGAGGGCGTGGCGGTGACGTGCGATGTTGGCATTCATCACCTTTTGCTTTCCGAGGCGGATATCGGCTTTTTCGATGCGCAGGCTCGTTTCGATCCGCCGCTCCGGAGCCTTGCCGACCAGGAAAAACTGGGGGAAGGCGTGGCGCTGGGCGTGGCCGCGCTCTGTTCCGACCACACGCCCCTGGATCAGGATCACAAGCTGAAAGCCTTTGGCGAAGCCAGTCCCGGCGCAACAGGACTGGAACTTCTCCTGCCGCTCACGCTGGAATGGGCGCGGCGGGCGGGACGCTCCCACCTCGAAGCCCTGGCCCCGCTCACCGCCCACCCCGCCGCCATCCTGGGCCGGGACGATCTGGGCCATCTGGGCGTGGGCGCGGCGGCGGACGTGATCCTTTTCGATCCCGAAGCCCGTTGGGAAGTCAAGGCCAGCACCCTCAAGAGTTTCGGCAAGAACTCGCCCTTCCTGAACCAAACCCTTGCCGGACAAATCCAGATGACGCTCATCGGTGGGCGGATTGTCCATGCGGAGAACGAATGCCAGGAATTGCAGGGTTGAGGGGAAGCGCTGCCGATAGCAAGGATGGCAAGGCCGCCGCAATCTGTCTCAATAGCTCATGCACACCGTGTAGCGTGTGCCGTCTGCGTAAGGGTCGGGGGAGGCGTTTTGAGCGCCGGTGGCTTGGCTTGTGCCGTTCGCCTGGGCAATGGCTTGCAGGGAACCGGCATCTGGCTTGCCGTCGTCCATGTTGATGTCCAGTTGCAGGGCGAGCTTGCCGTCGATGGAATCCGAACAGGCGTAGAAACTGCTGCCCGGCATGCTGACCAGCGGGCGTTCGCCGCTTACGCCAAACCTGCCGCCTTCGGCATTGCTCGGCAGGGCCGCCGTGGCAAAGCTGGCGAAATCCGTGGAACCCGTGGCAAGATTGGCCCGGCGCAGGTGTTCCCAGACAAGGATTGATTCATCCGTTATGTTCTCGGAATTCCACCGTCCGTTGATGACGCCATTGCCGTTGCCCTCGTGCCCGCCCGTGATCTGCCAGCGGGAAACCGCGGTGTTGTCGTCGCCGGGCAGGCGGCGGAATTTGTCCTGGTAACCGTACAACATCACCTGCGCGTTGCGGAAATCGTTGCCGATGTTCTTTACCTTGGCGTTGTTGATGAGTTCCTGTCCCTTCAGGACACCGCCGATCAAAAGACCGATGATGACAAGGACGATGGCAATCTCGACCAAGGTAAAGCCGGATGCCTTGCGGGAAGCGTTGGGAAAATCTTTGGGGAAAGTCTTGGGGAAGTGCCTGTTTTTCATGATGCGCTCCTTGCGTGTGGTGGGGAAAGGGAAGGTCAGAGTGCGCGCCCGGCGGCGATCAGGCGGTTGAAGAGCAGGGGACGGGCGAGCCAGTGCAGGCGGTCGTCGAATTCTGGCGTTGGCGTGCCGGATTCGTAGTCGCCGCCGATGGCCTCGAAACTATCGTTGCGCCCGTCAGGCCGGGCATTGGGGCCGATGGAATAAAAAATGGCGACGGGGCGCTCGTCCGCCGTGGTGAGATATGCGCCCTCGTGGTTGCGCACCCGCAGCACGCCAGCCTCGCCCCCGGAAGCGCCGCCCAGCGGCGTGGCAAGGGTGATGGGCGCGGCGGCATTAGCGAAATTGGCGTCTACCCGGTAACGCCAGCGCATCCCCCAAGGGTCGCTTTCCGTGAGGCCCAGCGTCTTGAAGGGGAGAAAGCCTTCCGCCTGCGGCTGTGCGCAGGAAACATCCGCGCGGCCATATTCCGGCGCGGCGGCATCCTGCCCGGTATCCGGACAGGGGAGGACTCCGTGGATGGCGGCATAGCCCAGGAGGGCGTCACGAATCTCGCGCAACGCCGCTTCGGCGGCCCGGCCCTCGCTGATGTCACGCGCTGCGGAGAGCGGCAGCAGCATTCCGCCCATGAGCAGGCCCAGGACAACCATGACAACAGCGATTTCCACCAGGGTAAACCCTGGCGGCGCGGGAGATTTTGCGTTCGTGGCGCGCTTCATGGCATGCGGCAATCGGGAATCAGGCGGTAGGGTTCTGTGGCGTCCGGGAGCGCGAGGCAGGCGGCGCGGTCGTTGCCGCTCAGGGCCAGCGTCTGGCCGCCGCTTTCGATGACGGTGGCGGTCTCGCCTTCCAGATAGTTCGCTGCATCCTGCCGTTCGGCGGGCGTGGCGCGGCTTTGGCCGGGCAGGGGATCGCCCGCGTAGATCAGGATCGCGGCATAGAGATGACCATTGACACGCAGGCAATCTTCCGGAGTCAGCGCGCAATCGGCGGCAGGAGACTGGGCGGGCGCGAAGCCCGGCGCGACCAGATAGAAAAGGTGATCCTTCCACTTGTCGAGCCAGCCGTCCTTGCTGTCCATGTGGCTTTCCCCATCCGTGGGCGTCGGGTAGCCCGCAACCGGCAGGAGTTCCGGGCAATTGTCGCTGCGCAGCAGGCGGCAGGCGGCATTCTTGTTTTCCGGGACACAATCCTTGAAGGCGCCCCAGGTGACATCCATTTCCTTTTTGGAGAAGCTGGTCAGGAAGGGCAGGCGACCGCCGTTGCGATTCTTGCCGTCGAAAAAGGCGTCGTTCTCGAAAGTGTTGGGCGCGGCGCGGCCCAAGGGGATGGCGGCAGCCCAGGGCAGACGCCGGTAGGCGTTGTTGTCGCCGAAGCGGGCAAGGCAGGCAGCGGCGCGCTGGGTGAGGGCGCGCGCCGTTGGGGCGTTGTCCGCGTCGAACACATCCTTCTCTGTTTGCGGGCGTTTCTCCAGCCGCGCCAGCAGTTCGGCCCGCGTGATCCAGAGCAGGCGGTCATTGAAACGCTCGTCCGCTGACGCGGCGATGACCTGGGTGATGCCTTCCGGTCCTGGGTTGGGCGTGGCGTTGTCGATGCCGTCCAGCGCCTCCAGGAACTGGCGGGCGTCGTAGTTTCCCCGGCACTCCTGCCGGTTGGCGGCGCGGTCTTGCCCCGCAAGCGGCGGCCCCGGCGCGAAGAGGATGGCCACCGGGCGCTCCAGCGCGGCTTTCCCGGCCAGGATATGGCCCGCGCCATCCTGCACCTCGAATTGCCCCGGAATATCCGGGTTCAGGAGATCCGCCTTGGGATGGGCCTTGTGGCTGCCGGAAACGGCATACCAAAGACATTCCCCGTAGCCATCCCTGGGCGGCGGAATGCCCAGGCTGCGCCAAGGGAAATGGCCAATGGCGGTAACGCCCTTTGGGCCGCAGGTGGGCGCTTCCGTGCCCTGGAGGCCGGAGGCGTTCAGGTCTTCCGGGTTCTTCTCCTTGTCATCGATGGAACTGCCGGTATCCGGGCAGGGCAGGTGACCGGGGACGTAGGCGCTGCGGCCTCCGGCAAGGCGGATTTCCGGGTAGGCGGCGGCATAGCCCAGCAGGGCTTCCTTGGCTTCCGCCAGGGCGTGGTCGCCCAAAAGGTCGCGCACTGCGGCGCGGTTGAATCCGGCGGCCAGGTGTGCAAACCAGAAAAGGCCGCCCAAAAGGAGGAGCGCGAACAGGGCCAGCAAGGCCGCGCCCCGCTGGTCGGGCAAGATGCGGATGCGGTGCGCGCGCCGGGCCATCAGTGCCGTTCCTGGCGCAGGTGGCCGCCTTGCAGCAAATCCGGCCAAGCGGGCGGCTTTGTTTCCGTCTCGAAGCGACCGTCGATCCACAGCACCGCCGCGCCGCCCTGCCGCTGGAGGCGACCATGCACATGGCGCGGCGCACTTGCCGCTTCGTTCTCCGGCGCGGGCGGCGCGTGTTTCAGGGCATCCAGCCGGGCGCGCGCCTCCGGCGTGAAGAAGAGACGGCCCAATCGGGCTTGCAGGGCTTGCGGGGCGTGTGGGATTTGCAGGGGCGGGAGAGGGTGCTGTTCCCTGCGGAACGCAGCGACGCTCATTTTTTCCAACCTTCCAGCAGCGCAACCGCCCAAGGAAACATATGCGGCGCTTTGCACCGGAAGATGGACGCCCTCTCCTGCCCCTGCTGGGGCACCCTCCCCCGCCAAGCGGGGGAGGGAAAGGCAAGCGCCCCAAGTGCGGAACGGGTGTGTGGATTGCCACGGCCCTTCGGCCCTCGCAATGACGAAATATGTGGCGCTTCGCGCCAGAAAGTGGGGGCGGCTTCCAGCGGATGCTGATTGCGTAGTCGGCGCTTGTGCCACCAGCACCGTTTCAACCATCGGCAACGCAAGCGCCGGTTTCGGAAATGGCAACAACGGCAGCAGCGGCAGAAAGAGCCGCAGGAAAAACGGCAAGTGTTTCAGTTTCATGGTGTCGCTCCGGAAGCCGTGGGAGCGCCTGCCACCGCCTGCGCCTGCCATGCCATCCATTCCAGACGGCATTGCGCGGCGAGGTTTGGCCCAGGCTGGATGGGTTCGGATGGCAGGTCTGGCGACATGCGCCGCAGGTCGCAGGCGCGAACGCGCAGCGACGGATGCGCGAGCGCCTCCAGGAGCGCCAGCAATTCTTCCTCGTGCGTGAGTTCCAATGCCAGCGCCATCTTTCCGACGACCAAGGCTCCGCCTGCCGCCGCCAACGTTTCCGTCTCCCAGGTGTGCGCCACACGCGGAATGGCGGCGGATTCCCGGATGTTCGCCAGTTGCCGGGCCAAGGCTTCCGCTTCCGGCAAGGGCGCGGCCCATGCGGTCAAGGCGGTGCGCTGGCTTTCGGCTTCAGCTTCGGCCTGCATGCGTTCGGCGTGGAGCGCCTGCCATTCCAGACGCAAGCCTTCCGCCTGCCGCCGGGCCGTTTCCGCCATTCGCCAGCCTTGCCAGGCGAGCATGCCGCCGACCAGCGTTGGCAGGCACAAGAGCGCAAGGTGGCGCAGGAGGGGATTCACGCCTTGGCCTCCCATGCGAGCCGCAGGCGAAACACGCCGTCGGGCGCGGCGGGCAGCGTCAGGATTTCGGGCGGCGGGCCGTGTTGCGCGAGCGTCTCCACGAAGGCGGCAAAGGCCGTCGCCGCCGCAACGCCTTCCAGGGTCAGGCTGGCGGAGGCATCGCACTGCCAGGCAAGGCGGGTCAGGAAGATATCCGGATGCGCCGCCAGCATGCCGGCAACGCGCGTCAGCGCCGCGCGGTGGGAACATGGATGGGCAAACGTCGCAAGCGTCTGACGCAGGCGTTCGGCGGCGGGCGCGGGCCTCTCGCCAACGGTGGCGGCGGCTTGCCGTTGTGCCTGGATGTTCGCCGCGAGCCGGGCGTTTTCCACCTTCTGCGCCTGCGCCTGGGTATACCAAACGCTTCCGGCGGCAAGGCCGCACAGGCACAGCGCCATCCCGGCAAGTCCCGCTGCCCGCGCCCAGAACTGCTGCCGCGCATCCGGCATTTCTTCTGCAAGCGGAAAACCCTGCCGGGGCGATCGCGTGGCAAGCAAGGTCAAAAAGAGTCTTGCGTATCCTGCGGACGGGTCGTCCTGCGGACGGCAATTTTTTTGGGGATTGCGGAGGTGTTGTGCTTGTTCGATCAGGGTTTGGGGAGAGGCGGTGACGAGGTGGAAATCCGGCAGGTTCTCCGGCATGGGCGGGTCGGCGATGAGCACGAGATGGCGGATGCCCTCGCGCAAAAAACGATGCCGCCCTTCCAGATAGCGTTTCAGTTTTTCCGCTTCCTCGCGCAGGGTTGTGGCCGAAGGATCGCGGCAGGGCACGAGGCGGGAGAAAAGTACCTGGCCTTGCAGGACAAGGCTCTCGCGCAGCCAGCCACCGTCGTGCAAAGTAAAGAGCAAGGCAGCCTCCTGCGCGGCGGCCTTTCCCAAGAGCGTGGCCGCAAGCGGCCCGGAGAGTTGCGACACGCTGTAAAAACCCGCCGAACGAAGACGATGCGCGCTCAGGAGAGGAAGGAGCCAATCCGGCAGCACCGAGCGCGGCAAGGCCGTCCACAGGATCTGTTCCTCATGCGCGCTCTGCGCAAGCGTTTGCGTCAGGACGCAAGAAGCATCGGGAAAAAGCTGCTTGCGACGGCGCGCCAGCACCGTGGCGCGGTCGCGTCCGGCAAGGCGCGGCAGGGTTTCGACCGCAAAGGCTTCCTCCGCCGAATTCACGAGAAAGCGCAGGCAAAGGCCAGGATGCGCCGCGCACCAGCGACCAAGCTCCGCCTCCCCTAAGGCCGCCCGAAAAAGCCCGTCGCGCCGCCATTCCCACAAGGCTGCCTCTTGTTCCAGGAGGAGCAGGAATTGCGTGCGCATGCCTCACCTCGCAAATTGCACAATGATGTCGTAGATCGGGCCGATGACCGAAAGCACGATCCAGCCCAGCAACGCGCCGAGCATGAGGGTGAGAACAGGTTCGGCCAGCGCCTCGATATGACCGACGGACTGGGCGACATCGCGCTCGAAGAAGCGGGCGGCATTGTGGAGCGCCGTATCCAGCGCGCCGGTGCGCTCGCCCACTTCCGTCATGCGCACCACGAAGGGCGGGAACAGGCCCGTCGCCAGGAAGGCGCCCGCCAGGTTGCGGCCCTCGCGGACAGCGTACTCCGTCTCGCCGATGGCCACAGCCAGCGCGTGGTTGCCGACCACGCTGCGCGTGACGGCAAGGGAATCAAGGATCGGCACGCCTGCGGCATAGAGCGTGGCCAGGGTATCGGCAAAGCGGGCAAGGGCGATCTTCTGCGCGATCTTTCCCAGAATGGGCAGGCGCAGCCAGAGGGCGTCCCCTTGGGCACTTCGCAGCCAGAACACGGTCGCCGCTAGGCCAAGGAAGGCGAGCACGACCAGCACGTGCCAGGATTGGCGCAGGAAGCCGGAGACGAAGAAAAGCAGCCGGGCATGCCAGGGCAAATCCTGCCCCATGTTGCGCGCAAAGATTTCCAGTTCCGGCACAAGGTAGAGCATGAGGAAGGCCGTTGCCGCCAGCATGACGCAGGCCACGAAGGCCGGGTAGGCCAGGAGCCGCCGCGCCTGCGCGTGCAAGGCCGCCTCACGCTCCACGGCCCGGAACTGTTTTTCAAAAACGTCGGCCAGATCCCCTGAGGCTTCCCCGGCCCGGATCAGGCTCGTGAAGATCGGCGGGAAGCGGGCAGGGTGGTTCTGCATGGCCTCCGAGAGCGTTGCGCCGCCTTCGATTTCCCGGATGAGTCCCGCCGCGATTTCCTGCAACGGCGAGGCTTCCGGCGTATCACGCAAATCCGCGAGGGCATCCAGCAAGGGGACGCCCGCCTTCAGCAATTCCTTCATCTCGAAGGCAAACTGGAGCAAATCCCGGCGCCGGATGCCGCCCCGGCGCGAGAGGCCCGGCCTTGCCGAAGCAAAGCGCACGAGAAAAAGAGCCTGGCGTTTCAGGCGCGCTTCCAGTTCCTCCGGGTTTTCCGCTTCCAGATGGCCGCGCACCTTGCGACCTGCGGCATTCAGGGCGGAATAGGCATAGAGCATGGCTAGTGGCGTATGCCCAGATCCACGACCCGGCCCAGTTCTTCCAGCGAGGTTTCCCCGGCGAGCACCCGCGCCGCGCCATCGTCGGCCAGGGGCACGAAGCCCTGGGCAAGCGCGTGGCGCAGGAGTTCGCCGCTCGACGCATGCCGGGCGATGAGATCATCCAGCGCCGGATCCATGCAGAGGATTTCCATGATTGCCAGCCGACCGCGATAGCCAAGAAAGCGGCATTGGGCGCAACCCTTCGCCCGGTAGATCAGGGGCTCGGCATCCTCGAACACACCCAGGAGACGGCGCTCCTCGCGGCTGGCGCGGACGGCCTCCCGACAAGCGGGACACAGGCGACGCACGAGGCGCTGGGCGATGATGCCGGTCACGTTGCCCGGCAGGATGTCCGGCCGCACGCCGATGTCGATGAGGCGGGGCAGCGCCCCGATGGCGGAAGCGGCATGCAGGGTGGAAAACACCTGATGCCCGGTCATCGCGGCGCGAAAGGCCATTTCGGCAGTGGCCGCGTCGCGGATTTCCCCGACCAGGATCACATCCGGGTCCTGGCGCATCATGGAACGAATGCCGCTCGCAAAATCGAGCTTCACGGCCTCATTGATTGAGGTCTGCCGTACCAGTGGCATCGGGTATTCCACCGGGTCTTCCAGCGTCATGATGTGGATGTGCTCGGAATTGATGTGGTTCAGGAGCGAGTAGAGTGTCGTCGTCTTGCCGCTTCCGGTCGGGCCGGTGACGAGCACAATGCCTTCCGGGCGGGCCAGCATGCGCCGCAATGTCGCCTGGTGCGCGGCGGCAAGGCCCAGCGCCTCCAGGGGCACGATGCCCTTCTGTCGATCCAGGATGCGCAGGACGATGTTCTCGCCATGCAGGACGGGCTGCGTCGCCACGCGAAAATCCACAGGCCGCCCGGAAACGCGCAAGGCGATGTGACCATCTTGCGGGGCGCGGGTCTCGGCAATGTTCATGCCGCTCATCACCTTGAGACGCACGGCCATCGCGGGCCAGCAGGAAGGATGCAAGGCGCGTGTTTGGTGCAGGATGCCATCCTGCCGATAGCGAATGCGCAAAAAACCCTGTTCCGGCTCGAAATGGATGTCTGATGCCTCACGCTTCACTGCGTCCGTGAGGATGGCGTCGATGAGGCGCACCACCGGCTGGCTGTATTCCCGCGCCCGCCCGTTCGCCGCGTTCGTCTCTTCCAGGCTCTGCCAGTCGATTTCCCCGGTTTCAAGCTCGCGCAGGATGCCATCAATGGAAAGCGTGTGTCCGTAGTAACGGTCAATGGCGACGTCAATTTCCGATTCCCCCGCCAGCAGGGTTTCTATGCGCGTCTCCTGCCCCAGAAGCGCGCGCACCTTGTCCTGCGCGACGAGATCATGCGCGTCGGCGACGGCCAGAGTCAGGCGCTGTTCCGTTTCTTCGTAATGGAGCGGCAGGAGGCGATGCTGCTTGGCGACCTGGCGCGGAATGCGCCGCAAGGCGTCCGCATCCGCCACGGCATGGGCAAGGTCGATGCTCGCCTTCCCCAGAGATTCCGAAAGCGCGTCCCGCATCGTGCCCTCGGAGAGAAAACCCAAGCGCACCAGAAGCTTGCCAATGGGCGTCGCCGGTTCCGCCTCCTGCTCTTTCAGGGCGATGCGCAATTGATCCCCGGAAATGAGTCCCCGCTGCAAAAGCGCCTCACCGAACCGCTGCGGCGCGTTCATGCGACGCAACCCAGGGCGGCTGTGCGGCGCGCGATGTCCAGGATATCCGGCAGGATCGATGGGGAAAACGCCATTGTTTTTTGCATAGGAAATTGGCATCAATGGCAGAATCCTAATTGCAGGACGATGGATTTGCAAGCCCCTTTCTGCCCACCGGAGATGCCATCTACCCCGCCGTCCCTTTTCCCGCAAGGAAAGCAGGGAAATTTTGGGAGACGCGAAAAACCCTGTTGGAATGGGTAACACTCCCGATGAAGAACGAATTCGGCGGACGGCAGGTGTGGGTCAAGGGCGCGTGCAAGGAATACTGGACAAAAACAACCTGAACGACATACAACGCCCGCTGGCGCATGTCCAAAGGGGAAAAGACGAAAATCACCCCTCCGAACCAACAGACCGGGATTCAGCGGCTGCATTCGGGAAGAGTTTTGCAAAAGGCGCGAGACAAGCGGCAATGCGCGGGGCGAGGGGGCTAGAGGGGTGGAATTCCCTGGTCATTGCTCGGTGCAAGTCGACAAAATCGTGACAAACGTGACGAATTTGCAACGAAGCGGGAAAAGCCTTGCTAAAATCCCGCTCATGTCTGAGACCAGCCAGCTTTCATTTGCCGAACTCGAGGCCAAGGTTGCGCGCCTCACACAGGAACTCGAGCAGACCCGCCAGGAGTTGCGGGACATCCTGGGCGCCAACAACAGCATCGCGGCGGCCCTGTTTCGCAGCGAGGAACGCCTGCGCCTCATCATCGACACCATTCCGGCACAAATCAGCTACTTCGACCACGACCAGATCTACCGCTACGCGAACAAGGGTTATTCCAACTGGTTCAACCTGCCGCGCTCGGAGGTCATCGGCGCTTCCATTGTCCGGGTATGGGGCGAGGAGAGTTATCAGGCCATCCGCCCTTATATTCTTCGCGCCCTCTCCGGGGAGACGGTCACGCATGAATACACGCTGCCTTGCCACGGCGGTCGGCAGGTGGATGCGCGCAGTACCCTCGTGCCGGAGATCAACCCGGACGGCACGCCAGTGGGCTGCTTCGAGTTTTCCTTCGACATCACGGAGACCCGCCGCATGCAGGCCGCGCTCGCGCAGGCGCAGAAGATGGAGGCCATCGGGCAATTGACGGGCGGCGTGGCGCATGATTTCAACAACCTGCTTACCATCATCTGCGGCAATCTTTCCATGCTGAAGGAACGCTTCCCGGAGCGCACGGACATGCGCGAACTCGTCGAACCCTCGCTGCGGGCGGCCAGTCGCGGGGCGCAGCTTGTGCAGGGCCTGCTTTCCTTTTCCCGCCAGCAACCCTTGAAGCCGGTGGTGGTCGATGTGGGCAAGCTCATTCTGGACATGCAGCCCCTGATCCGGCACTCGCTGCCTTCCTCCATCCAGTTTCGCGTCCTTCTTTCCGGGGAGGCGCTCCACTTGCTGATCGACCCAGGGCAACTGGAGAGCGCGTTGCTCAATTTCGCGCTGAACGCGCGCGACGCCATGCCCGAAGGCGGGGAACTCATCATCCGGGCGCGGCCCGGCGTCCTCTCCGAGAGCGAGGCGCGTCCCCACAAGCTGGAACCCGGCCCCTACATCCTGATCGAGGTAACGGATACCGGCTGCGGCATGGAGGAAGCCACCCGAAACCGGGTCTTCGAGCCGTTCTTCACCACCAAGGGTTTTGGGCGCGGCAGCGGGCTGGGGCTTTCGATGATCTACGGCTTTGCCCGGCAATCGGGCGGGAGCATCGGCGTGACGAGCCTGCCGGACAAGGGCAGCACCTTTTCCCTGATCCTGCCGCCCGCGCCGCCGGGCAGCCATGAGGAAAGCCGTCCGGAAGAAGCCGGACTCGTCCGGGCCCATCCCGGCGACTTGGTGCTCCTGGTCGAGGACGAACCCGATGTGCGGCACGTGGTGCGCGAACAACTGCTTGACCTGGGCTACCTGGTGCTGGAAGCGGAAAACGGCAACCAGGCCGGGGAGATTCTCGCGCAGGTGGCGGAGATCACGGTCATTCTCACCGATGTCATCATGCCCGGCGGCATCAATGGCCGGGAATTCGCCCGACAGGCGCTGAAGGAGCGTCCCGGCCTGCATGTGGTGCTGATGAGCGGCTACGATCAGGCGGCCGCGCCAGGGCAGGGCGACGGCTTCGCGCCGCGGCTCCTGGAAAAGCCCTTCTCCAAGCGCAGGCTCGCGGATGCCCTGAAACCCGGAGACTGAGGAAAATAGAGCCATGAAACCCACGAACCCATTGATCTTCATCGTCGAGGACGACCCGGATGTCGCGCGTACCGTGGAGCTTACCCTCCAGAGCTTTTCCTTTTCCACGCAGATTTGCCGCAACGCCGCCGAACTGATCCGGCGGTTGCGCATCCGGGCGCCCGACCTGTGCATCATCGACCTGGGCCTGCCGGACATGGACGGCATGACGCTCATGCAGCATGTGCGCAACGTGAGCGACTGCGGCGTGTTCATCATCACCGGACGCGCCCATGTGAGCGACCGGGTGATGGGCCTGGAACTGGGCGCGGACGACTACATGGTGAAACCCTTCGAGGCCCGCGAACTGGTCGCCCGCATTCGCAGCATCCTGCGCCGCCGCCAGGTTCCAGATCTCCCCGGTCGCCAGCCGACGCCACCCATCGCCGAATTTTCCGGCTGGCGCTTCAACCCCGCCAACAACACACTGAAAAGCCCGAGCGGCAGCGAACAAATCCTGAGCACCGCCGAGGCCGATTTGCTGCGCATCTTCCTTGTCAATTCCAACCGTATCTTGCAGCGCGAGCAATTGCTGGGCAACGGCGAACAGACCCCGATGGACAGGAGCATCGACGCCCGTGTTTCCCGCCTGCGCCGCAAGCTGGACGAAAGCGGTCAATGCCGGGAACTCATCAAGACGGTCTACGGCGCGGGCTACCTCTTCCTCTCGCCCGTCAAATGGCTGGACGCCGAACCGGCGGAATGAGGCACGGGAAAAGGGGCGCATCGCCGCCGCAACCTTCTGCCTTCCATCCTGCAATTCCCGCGCCGACGAGATGGGCGGGCGGTTTTGAAAACCAAACGGCGCCGATTCTTCCGGCAGGGTGTTAGAATCCCCCGCATTCTGTGTGGAGGGGTGGGTATGGACTGGAAGCGCATCGAATCCCGACTGGAAGAATACGCAAAACTGATGCGGCTCGACAAGCCCATTGGCACGGTTTTGCTTCTCTGGCCAACGCTCTGGGCGTTGTGGCTCTCATCCGAGGGACGGCCAGGCTGGGCGTGGATCTGGATTTTTTCCCTGGGCACTCTCCTCATGCGTTCCGCTGGCTGCATCATGAACGACATCGCCGACCGCAATTTCGATCCACATGTGGAACGAACCCGGGATCGTCCGTTGGCGGCGCGGCGAGTGAGCCTCCGGGAAGCGATCATCCTGACGCTCTTCCTGTGCCTCGCGGCGCTCCTCCTCATCCTCCCCATCGCCTCGCGCCTGATGCTGTTCCTCGCCGCCATCGCGGTCTTCCTCGCCTTCTCCTACCCGTTTACCAAACGCTTCTTCGCCATCCCGCAAGCCTACCTGGGCGTGGCCTTCGGCTTCGGCATCCCGATTGCCTATGCCTCGCAACTGGGCCGTGTGCCGCTGGAGGGCTGGATTCTGCTGGCGGCCAATATCTTCTGGGCCATCGCCTACGATACCGAATACGCAATGGTGGATCGCCCGGACGACCAGAAGCTGGGCCTCAAGACTTCCGCCATCACCTTTGGTCGTTTTGACGTGTTGGCGATCATGTTCTGTTATTTCGCGAGCTTTGTGCTGATCGCCTGGGTGGGACAGGTCTCCGGCCTGAAGTGGTTCTTCCGGGGCAGCCTGCTGTTCGCCCTGCTCCTTTCCCTCTACCATTATTGCCTGATCCAGAAGCGGCAGGGGCCGGATTGCTTCCGGGCCTTTTTGCACAATCACTGGATCGGGCTGGTCATTTTTCTTGGCATCGCGCTGGATTATCTTGCCCGGGGCGTGCGCCCGCCGCTCTTCGACTAGCGCCCATCCGGGATCATGATTCCCTGGATCGCGGCAGTGCCCGGACAGCCGCCAGCACCTTTCCCGCCGTCGGAAACCGCCCTGCGCATGCCGAACGGCCTGCTCTGCGCCGGGGGCGACCTTTCACCGGAACGCCTGCTGAGCGCGTACCGGCAAGGCATTTTCCCCTGGTATTCGGAGGGCGAACCCATCCTGTGGTGGACACCGGACCCGCGCATGGTCTTGTTCCCCGCCGAATTCCGCTGTTCGCGCTCCTTGCGCCACGAACTTGCGAAAAGCGTGTGGCGTGTGCGCATGGATAGCGACTTCGCCGCCGTGATCGCCGCCTGCGCCCGAACGCCGCGTCCCGGTCAAGCGGGCACGTGGATTGTCCCCGCCATTGAGCGCGCCTACACCTGCCTCCACGAACTGGGCTGGGCGCATTCGGTCGAGGTCTGGGAACTTGTGCCGGAAACCGGGGAGGAACGTCTGGCTGGCGGTCTCTATGGCGTCGCCATTGGTCGCATGTTCTATGGCGAATCGATGTTCACACGACAAAGCAATGCATCCAAGATCGCCTTCGCCCACTTGGTCAGCTACCTGCGCGCGCACGGATTCGGCATGATCGACTGCCAAATGCGCACCGCGCACCTGGCTTCACTCGGTGCCCGGGAAATCCCCCGCGCCGATTTCCTGGCCCACCTTGAACGCCTGACCAATCCGCCAACGACACCCGGCCCTTGGCATGTGGAAATAGGGGATCCGGCATCAGGGATCAAACGATAGGAACGTCCGTGCATGCGCCGGAAAGTGAACGACGCCCCGCCGCACGAAGAAAAATGCCGGGAGAAACAGAAAAAACAAAGGGAAAGAAACGGTAGGGATGGCAGGGAAAATCCTGCCCAGATGAATGGAAAATGGCGCGCCCGGAGCGATTCGAACGCCCGACCCCTTGGTTCGTAGCCAAGTACTCTATCCAGCTGAGCTACGGGCGCGCTGCAAAAGAGCGCCCATTCTAGTGAAAATCGACGTTTTGTCAACAATCTCGTGTCACAATGTGTTACGAGCTTTTGAATCTGTCCGCTTTCATGATTTTCAAATTGTCTGCTGATGTCCGAAAAAGTGTCTCACGTTGCAGGAGCAATACCGCACGCGGTATTGCTCCTGCAACGCCAGCATCGCGCTATAACGGTGGACAAATAGGAAGCTCGTGAACTCCTGAAAATTTTTGTTGCAAAGTTTTTGCATAGTCTGCTAGGATTCGTCATCCGTCCTGCGTCATACCTTGTTCGGATCGTCGTACACAAGCGTGACGTAGGGAATTTGCATAAAAGTGTAAAAAGGCTTGACAAAGTGAATTTCTCGTCCAGATGTTCTGCAAGCAAGCAAGCAAGCCTGAGCAAGTCAGGCACAAGATCAGGCGGCACCACCTGAAACTGGCGGAAAACTCTCAAAGATTCTGGTAGAACACCCGAAACCCGTGGTTCAAGCCCTGCTGGTGTTCATCATTGGATTGTTGCTCGTGATTCTACGCCTGTTGTGGAAAGGACGGGAAAAGCGGCAGGAACAAATTTTCCGCTCGCCAGAACCCCGCTCACCCAAATTCGGGAGAAAGTGACATGCCAAGTACGAACAACAACATGGAATTTATAACCGGCAACCGGAAAAGGGTGTCTGGACCAGAAGATTGGCAGAGGTGGTCAAGGCGGGGTCTATACGCTACTCAGCGCTCCCAATACGCTGGCGAAAATTTACCAGAATCCCCGTGATGAACTGCGGGAGAAGCTTGAATTCATGGTTGGCCTCCAGCAAACGCAGCCGAAAATCATGAAGGATATTTTGAAGCATACTGCGTGGCCAAGTGAATTATTGTATCAGAATGGTCAATTTCAGGGCTTTCTCATGCCCCGTTTCCACGATGGGGGAGAATTACACCTGTTCATCGACACGCGAGACCGGCAGACCCATTTTCCAGGCAAGGAGGGAATGTTCTTTGCCGCCCATGTCGCCATGAATGTCGCTATCGCCTTTCATTCACTGCACAATTCCGGGCATATTGTCGTGGGGGATATCAAGACCCCCAACATTCTGTTGAATCGGAAAGGTTCTGTTCGCATCGTTGATTGCGATTCCTTCCAGATCAGCATATCGGGGAAAACCTATCCATGCCCCGTGGACACAGAAGAATACAGGGCACCGGAACGGCAAGGTGCACAGAACAGCAGCAAGGTTCGCACTGTCGCCACGGATAACTTTGCGCTGGCGGTTATTCTCTTCCAGTTGCTTATGGGAGCGCATCCCTTCTCCGGCAGACCGCCCGCCGAGCGCCGCTTCAACCATCGGCGCTGGCGCAGGCTCAAACGCTTTGCTTTGCCGCGATGGATGATTTCAACGCCCGGATTCTCCCCATCCACTCCGCGAAAACCCAAATCCACCACCACCTGTTTGGGCTTGACACCAACATCTTCAAGCAGGACGCTCACCTGCTCCAGTTGCTCGCGTAGAATGTGTCCATCATAGGGGTTGCCCGGATATGCCCTTGCGCCCACGATCAACCCTTGCTTGTGTGTCACCGCAATGCCCACCTTGACGCCAAACTCATAAGGCTTCCTGGCCTTGCCCTTGCCGATGCATTCCACCTCCGGCGCATGCAGGGCGTAGAGCTTGTTTTTATTCTTGGGTTGCTGCTTGCGAATCCGTTCGGCGCGCCAACAAATGATCCAGATGGCTTATCCTCGCCGAATTCTCCAACGTCGCCTCCGGTCGCTTGCGCCCGATCTCGCGCAGCACGATGCCCAGGATCGTCCGCTGCCGTTTGAGCG
>JAISLJ010000137.1 GCA_031290955.1 Zoogloeaceae bacterium
GGAGGAGGCGATGAATCCGGCAAGGAGCGGCAGCCAGAGCACATCCGGCACGACGGCAAGCCACCAGGGCAGGCCCGCGAGCCAGAAGAGCCGCGCCGCGCCCCACAGCCCGACCAGCAACGCCAGCGGCCAGCCGCGCACACCGGGCTGGCCGGTCCAGTTCTGCACCGCCGTCAGCAAAAACCCGGCGACGATGGCCAGCGCAAAGCCGAACGGCATCTCGTGCCGATGCCAGCCCAGCCAGCCGCCGAGCGGCTCCCAGGCCAGCGCGCCGCCGTCCGCGTACACGAAAATCCACAGGCCGATGGCGCAGAGGGCGAAAGCCGCGCCGCACAGGAAAAAGGGCCGGAATCCCAGTCGCCACAGCGGCGGCAACACCGCAGGCGTCGGGGAGAGACCGGGATTCAGGGGAAGACCGGTCAAGGGACATTTCATCATGCTGTTCGCGCCACATCAGGAAAAGAAGTGCTTCTCATCAACCAAGAACCATGCCATGCCGGAAGGCGGGGAATCCTGCGGACAGGTAGGGAGATGGAGTCAGAATGACATGACCAAGCGGGTCAAAAAGACTTGGATGGAGTCAGGATGACTCTGGTTGACCGCTACGATCCAAGGCCGGATGTCACCTTCCGCAAGGATGGCTGTCGGGTTCGCAAGGAGCATGTTCCGCAGAACTTCTCGTCCGCAGGACAATTGCCGTCCGCCAGTAGGCGGCGAGTTGGGAGCCGAGCGCGGCCCAGTAGGGGATCGTCTCCAAGAGAAGGACGGCGATCCAGGCTTGCGTGGCGATTTCCCTGGGATTCATGCGTCCGGCGATCAGCCAGGCGCAGAGCAGCAGGCCGATGAGCAGACCCAGTTCCTCGCGGATGGCGGAGACGAAGGCCCAGCCGCCCTTCTTCTTCCAGCCCTTGGGCGTGACCACGAAGGAGCCCTTGCGCCGGACGAGGCCCGCGAAGACGCCACGGGCAATGGCATGCGAGAGACCCGCAGAAAGCAGGGAAGCGCCCGCGATATCCCGCCAGGGGCAGCGCATGGCATGCCGGTAGAGGATGGGGCCGAGCGCGGCCTTGAAGGCCATGAAGCCCAGCATTGGCGCGATCAGCGAGGCAACCGGCAGGTTGAACGAGGCCGGGGCGAGCAGCATCAGGAGGCTCCAGCCTAGGGAGGCGAAAACGAAGACGAGTTGCAGGGCATCGCCAAACCAGGAGAACCAGCCGGTCAGGAAGTGGTAGCGTTGCGCAAGGCTCAGGCGGCTGAAGCCCAAGAGGGCGGGCAGGTGCGCCTTCAGGATTTGCATGGCCCCGAAGGCCCAGCGAAAACGCTGGCTCTTGATCGCGGCAAAATCCGCCGGCGTGAGTCCCCGGCCCAGGATAACATCCACGTAGCGGGTGTCGTAGCCGCGGCGCAGGAGGCGCAGGCCCAGTTCCGAATCCTCGCAGATGCACCATTCCGACCAGCCCCCGGCTTCGTCCAGCGCCCGGCGTCGCACAAGGGTCATGGTGCCGTGCTGGATCAAGGCGTTGCGCTCGTTGCGATGGTGCATGCCGATGCGGAAAAATCCCTCGAATTCCCAGTTGCACATGCGCGAGAAGGGTTGGCGCTCCCAGTTGCGGTGCGCTTGCGGCGCCTGCACCACGGCCACATCGGGCGCGCAGACAAAATGCGGCACGAGGCAGGAGAGCCAATCCGGATCCACCACATAGTCCGCGTCGACCACGCCGACCACTTCCGCCCTGGGATCGGTCTCCTTCAGGGCGAAATTGAGCGCCCCCGCCTTGAAGCCCGGCCAGGGCCGCAGGTGAAAGAAGCGGAAATTCGCGTCCATCTTCGCCATATGCGCTTCCACCGGCTTCCAGAGCGCCGGGTCGGCGGTGTTGTTGTCGATGACCAGCACCTCGAAATTGCGGTAGCGCATGCGCGCCAGACTCTCGATGGTCTCGATCACCATCTCCGGCGGCTCGTTGTAGCAGGCAAGGTGAATGGAGACGAAGGGTTCCTTCCCGGGCGGCAAGGGCGGCAGCGGTGTAAAGCGGCGCTCCCAGCGGCGCTTGAAGAGAATCTCGCCGAATTCGTAACCGTGCGTGAGCAGAACCGAAATGGTGACGAGCGTTGCGATCACCAGCGCCGTGAGCGCGATCAGGTCGCGGCCCGTGAGGTAATAATCGGTGGAAATGTTGATCCCCAACACCAGCGCGGTCACGCAGGATTGCACTAGGATGGCGAGCCACAGGCGGCCCGCGAAACTCCAGCCGCTCAGGGCAAACATCATGAGAAAGATGGGCAGGGCCGCGCAGCCGGAGGCGAACAGCGCTTTCGTGTGCCAACGCTGGTCCGGGGCGACGGAGCCTTCCAGGGAGAACTTTTGTACGCGATCAACATCGAATACGCCCCAGTATTGTCCTGCCCAGCCTTCGGTTTTCACCTTCCAGGGTTGGTCAAAGGCTTCCATGAGGAAGTAATCCAGTTGGGCGGTATCCTTCGCGGCGAGAAAGCCGCGGATAAAACGCGCCTCATTGGCCAGTGAGGGCACTGCCGCGCCGATTACCGCGCCACGACTGGGCCAGCCGGTCTCGCCGATGACAATTTTCTTGCCCGGATATTTCCGGCGCAATTCGCTCACGCGCATCAGGGTAAAGCCTACCGCGCTTTCCACCGGTACACCTTCGTGATAGGGAAAGAGGTGCACGGTGATGAAATCCACGTTCTGCGCGAGTTCTGGATTTCGCTCCCAGATATACAGCGGTTCGGCGGAGGAAACCGGCTTGCCGGTAGCCTGTCGTACTTTCTTCAGGGCGACGATCAGGTCGGGGAGGCGCATGCGACCAAAGTGCAGGGTTTCGTTGCCGACGATGCTGCGCGTGATGTTGCCATATTTTTGGGCCAGCGCGATGCCTGCCGCGATCTCGCGCTCGTTGCGGCCTTCTTCCGATTGGTCCAGCCAGATGCCATTCGTGACCTCCATGTCGCGAAAGCCCGCCAGCGCCACGACTGCCGAATTCTCCAGACTGCTGTAGGTGCGCAGCCTGCGGGTGTGGTTTGCGAGGAGATCGATGTCGCCCGCCAGTTCCGTCTCGCTGGGAAAAATCCCCTGCAAGGGCGTCTGACCGCGCCGGTAGGCGGAATAGGCAAAGCCGTTCACTTGGTCGCTGGAAACCTCCAGCATGGGTTCGCCGCGATTCGCCCATTCCCAGAGCGCGTACTGGGTGAACGTGACAAAGATCGTGATGAGGCAGGCCGCGAGAAAGCCGAGGAAGAAACGCAGGGAGCGACGCAGAAAAGGTCTCATGGGCGGGCGAAATCGAAGCGCAGGCGCAGGCGGTTGCCGGGCTGGAGTGCCTGATACTCGAAGGCGACGGGCAGGTCACGGATCAGGTAGAGTCCCTTGCCGCCCTCTCGTTTTGGGTCGACTGGTCCCAAGGCTTCGAGTTTCTGGCTAAAATCAAAGGGTGGCGCGTAATCCGTGTAAATTAACCAGGCATGGCCCGCTTCCACTTCCAGCGCCAGCTCCATGATATGATTGCCTTTCTCTGTGTAGCCATGCCGCAAGGTGTTGAGGAAAAGTTCCTCAAAAACAAGCTGCATGCGCAGGATCATCTGGTCGTCCAGCGACAGGTCGCGCGCCAGCCGGGTGAGCCACAGCGTAGCGGCTTCCAGTTGTTCCGGTTCCGCAGGTGCGCGGAGAAAGTTTGCTGGTTTCAATGACTTGAAAAACGGAGGTTCCTGAAAATGATGCGAAATTGTTTGTTGGCCCTGAGCATGCTGGCTTGTGTCAGCACACCGGCCTTTGCGGATGATACCGCAGGCACCGTGAAACGTGTAAGCGGAACGGTGGAAATCGAACGCGCTGCGGGTCGCCTGAAAGCCGAACCGGGCATGAGCGTACAGGTGGCGGACAAGGTGCGTACCGGCGCGGATGGGGCGATCGGGATTACCCTTGAGGACGAAACCCTGCTTTCCGCAGGCCCCAATACTGTCCTTGACCTTGAACGTTTCCGCTTCAACCAGACCGACCACAGCGGCGCCATGCGCATCAATATCCGGCGCGGCAAGCTGGCGGTCAATACTGGCAAGCTCGCCAAGGCTTCGCCGGAAAGCGTGGAATTCCACACGCCGGACAGCATCCTGGGCGTCCGCGGCACGGAGTTCGTTCTGGATGTGGAAGGGAAAAATGCGGATTGAGCTTCGCGCCGTCCGTGCCTTTGGCAGTACGGCCCTTGTTGCGCTGATCCTCTCTGCGTGCAGCACCTCCGCCGAGAGGATCATCCTGTTGCCCAATGAGGATCAGCGCGCCACGGCGATTGTCGTTCGTCCCAAGGCCGGTTTCAGGAGCCACTGCAAGGAACTGGTGCTGGACCGCCCCTACGCGGCAGCGGCGCGCTCCCTGCTGGGCAGCGGTGCTTTTGTCCAGCGGACGGCAACGGCAACGGAGGTTGCGGAAACCTTCGGCCAAACGCTGGCCCACTTGCCGCCGCGCCCAGTATCTTTCACCTTCTACTTTCCCACCGGCAGCGTCGAATTGACGGAAGAATCCCGCGCCCTGCTGCCCTCGCTGCGCCAGGAAGTCGCCCGCCATCCCGCAGCGGAAATCCTGATCGTCGGACATACGGACACGGTTGGCAACACCACAGACAATGATCGCCTCTCACTGGAACGCGCCCGTGCGCTGTACGACATTCTGGAAGCGGAAGGCTTCAGCGAAATCGTCCGCATGGAAACCGCTGGACGCGGCGAACGGGAACTGCTGGAACCCACGCCAGACGAAACCGACGAACCCCGCAACCGCCGCGTGGTCGTGCGCGTGCGCTAATTGAACGTCCTGCTGGTTTGCGGGATGCCTGCGTATCCCGCCAGGAGCGCCCCTCCGGGTTGCCTGTGCGCGTCGGCAGGAAGAATTGTCCCACCGTTGGATATTGCAAGGGAAGCTCTGATTTAAAATAATCGTCATTGCGAGCGAAGCGAAGCAATCCATGTGCCGTATGGATTGCCACGGGGCTGCGCCCCAAGGAATGACGATTAATCGGAGATTTCCAAGCCTTGTTCTTGTGCCGTCCGCATCAGGCGAGTATGATGCGTCAAATTCGGACAAGAGAAGCAATCCCAACAAGGAGATTCCATCATGCGCAAATTGATCCATGCGGCCTGTGCCGTTTTCACCCTCGCTGCGTTCTGGCCTGCGGAGGCGGAAGTCATCAACCGTTGCCAGAGCAGCGAAAAGAACGAAATCAGCAACCTGCCCATGCCGTGCGACGGGTACTACACTTCCGAAGCGATCACCGCCTACAGCCAGCACAAATTGTACGATGGCGAGCGGATGCGGGAAGCGCGCGCCCGTCAGATATGCTTTTCCAAGTTACGGGTACGCGGTAGCCAGAACATTCAGCAGTGCAACGATTCCGCAAGCCGCGCCGCGCTGTATTCGCGCTGGCAAGCCGAAGACAAGGCGGGCCGTGTCCGGAAACGATGAGCCGCAAGTAGAGAGATTAGAGTACACTGCGCTCGTTTTTGTGCCACCTGTAAGGGGCGAGTTTCATGCAAACAAGGAGATTCATTATGCACAAATTACTCTGCTACACTGTTAGTGCCGTCCTCGTCATTGCTGGATTTGTGGGGGGGGGGGGGAGGTAGTGGCAAGAAGAGGGAGCGCGGACACAGGAGACGCTGGCGCGTCAGCAATGCGTATTCGCATCACACGAGCGTGGAGAGCATGGTACGCAGTGCGATAGTGCCAAAGGCCGTACAGCAATTCGCTCGCGTTGGCAAGCCGAAGATCTTGCTGCTGCACAGGCTGCTGCACAACGCCGTGCAGCAATGGAAGCCGAACTTCGTGAAAGGAAACGTCAAGAGCAAGAGGCGCAACGCGAACAGGCACGCCAAGAGGAGATAAATAAACTGAAACGTGAGGTCCAACGAGCACGCAGAGAGGCCCAACGACCACGCAGTTGTGTATCAACAGGACCAGGAACAATGGTTTGTAACTGAAATAGAGTCACAACGCTATCACACTTTTTACTGGAAATGATCTGCAATGAGTACCAAGACCAAGAATCCCGGTTGTTGTACAACCGGGATGGCAATTTCTTCCACGCCTTGATTCCAGAACACCATGACCCGAGACTTTTCCGCATCCTTCCGGGAGATTGCCCGGCTTCTTGACGATTCCCGCCGCACCTTGTTCATCACCGGCGCGGGGATTTCCGCCGATTCCGGCTTGCCGACCTATCGGGGGATCGGCGGGCTTTATGAGAACCAGTCGACCGAGGAAGGTCTGGCGATCGAGGATGCCCTTTCCGGCGCCATGCTGGCGCGGCGACCGGAAATCACCTGGAAATACTTGGCGCAGATCGAGGCGAACTGCCAGCGCGCAGGCCCCAATCCGGCGCATTTGGCCATTGCCCGGCTGGAGCGGGAACTTCCCTATGTGATGGTGCTTACCCAGAACATCGACGCCCTGCATCGGGCGGCGGGCAGCCAGAATGTAATCGAAATCCACGGCGACGTGCATCGCCTCCTGTGCCTTGCCTGCGGGGCGGAAGAAACGGTCGCCACCCTGACCGGACGCCCGCTGCCGCCCGTGTGTCCACAATGCGGCGGTCGCATGCGCCCGCAGGTGGTGCTGTTCGGGGAAATGCTGCCCGAGGCGGCGCTGGGCCGCTTTCTGGAGGCGCTGGAGATCGGCTTCGATCTTGTCTTTTCCATCGGCACGACCAGCGTTTTCCCCTACATTGCCCATCCCGTGCTCAAGGCCATTCACCAGGGCATTCCCACCGTGGAAATCAATCCCGGTCACACCGCACTCTCCGCGCACGTGACCCATCAGCTTCCCTTGGGCGCGGCGACGGCGCTCACGGGCATTCTCAAGTTCCGGGAGCCAAAAAGCTAGCGGCGGCAAAGCCGCCGTCGTTCTTCCGGGGGAAACGCTACTGGACGGCGATCCGTTTGTTGGCCGTGGCGGCGCGCTTGGGGAGCGTGAGTTCCAGGATACCGTCGTTCAGTCGGGCGGCGGCCTGGGTATCGTCAATATCCTGCGCCAACTGGAAGGAGCGGGAAACCTTGCCGAAATAACGCTCGGAACGCAGCACGCGCTCGCCTTCCTTGGTTTCGTTCTGCTGCCGGATCTCCGCGCTGATGGAGACGAGATTCCCATCCACCGTCACCTGGATATCCTCCTTCCGGATTCCGGGAAGCTCGGCGTGTACTTCATAGGCGTCTTCCCGCTCGCGCACATCCATGCGGATGGCGGGTGTTGCGGCAGCCGCTGCGGCGTTGCCCGCGTGCAAATCCATCGGACGGACGAAAAACCCGCGAAAGAGTTCATCCAGCGGGTCATGCAAGGGTGTCAAGGCATTCATGTTTGCATTCTCCTGTGATTGATCGGGATAAGTGGGCGACCAAAAGCGGCGCTTGCCATCCATATAGGGCTGGCGTCGCGTGTTTCAAGCGTTTCTGTTTCTTTCTGTTTCCTGTCTTCCGTTGTCTTCCGTCCCCTGTCTTCTGAATGCGCTAAAATCCACCCCCCGGCCCGAAGAAACGGGCGCATTGAAGGATATGAGGATCATGAACGAGGCGATCAGCAAGGATACCGTGGTTACGCTGGACTACAACGTGACCGACCCGGATGGCGTGCTGCTGGACGAAGGTCGTGAGGCGCTCGTCTACCTGCATGGTCACGACGACATTTTCCCCCGGATCGAAGCGGCGCTTGAAGGCAAGTGCGTGGGCGAATCCGTTGTGATCCGTCTCCAGCCTGGCGAGGCCTTTGGCGAATACGATGCCGAACTGGTGCAGGTTGAATCCCGCGAGGATTTCCCCGAGGAACTCGAAGTCGGCATGCAGTTCGAGGGCGCGCCCGCAGACGCGGATGAGGAGGAATTCGTGCTCTACCGGGTGACGGACATGACGCCGGACAAGGTTGTCCTGGACGGCAACCATCCCCTGGCGGGGCAGGCGCTGGTCTTCACCTGCACCGTGACGGCGCTGCGGCCCGCAAGCGCGGAGGAAATCCGCCACGGCCATGTGCATGACGACGACCATGAAACACACACCTGCCATTGACCTTCCAGAACCTGCGGACGTCTTTTCCCGCTGGGCAGAAAAGGGAGGCAGGCTGTGGCGCGGCGCGATTGCCGCCGCGTTGCGCGGAATTGTCCCCTGCGGGATCGTTTTCCTCCTTGCGCTCGCGGCGCTTGTCTCCGGCTGCGCCCGGCAGAATCCGCAAGCGGCGCTGGATGCTGCTGCCGACGCGCTCGCGGCAGCCCTGGAAGCGCGGGACGCCAAGGGCACGCTCGATCTCCTCGCCCCGGAATTCGCCATCCGCTCCGTGCCGGAAGACGGCAAGGAATGGGCGCAACAGACCATGACGCGCCTGTTCCTGCGCTACCGGAACGTGAAGATCGTCGCCACCAACCGCCAGAACCACATCGACCCCCGCCAACCCGACCGCGCCGTAAGCACCGCCGACGTAACCCTTTTAGGCGCAGAGGGTCTCCTCCCCAACAACGTCAGCCGCTACCACGTGGAACTGGGCTGGACGATGGTCGAAGGCAAGTGGAAACTCCTGCACCTGCAATGGGAGTAGGGGAAGCCGGAACGGGCGCTTGCCCTGTTGCAAGGGGCGATTTCGTCATCGCCCCGTCCATCGACAACACGCCCAATCAATCCCCTTGCGTCCATCGTACTGGATGAACCAGCCCCTCGCGCCAAAACGCCTCGAATGTCGCGTACCTGTGTCGTCCTTCGTCCTCCGTCCGCGGATTCCCGCCCGCTGTGCTAGCATACGACTTTTCCCGGTTTCCTGTTGTTCGTGCCCACATTCGACGATTTCGATTTTCACGCGCATTCTTCCGTTTCCGATGGCTTGCTGCGACCCGGAGAGGTTGTTCGCTGGGCGCAGACGCGCGGGACTCGTTGGTTCGCGCTCACGGATCATGATGATGTGCGCGGGCTGCAAGAGGCGCGCGCGGTGGCGGCGGAGCTGGGGATCGGCTTCGTGAATGGCGTGGAGATTTCCATCGAATGGCAGCGGCTGCCGATCCACATCGTCGGCCTGGGCTTTGATGCCGGGCATCCGGGGCTGTGCGCCGGGCTGGCCGCGATCCGCGACGGGCGGCAGGAGCGGGCAAGGCGCATGGGCGCGGCGTTCGCGGACATCGGCATTCCCGGCGTCCTTGCGGGCGCATTAAAATACGCGGAAAACCCGGAACTCATCTCCCGCGCCCACTTTGCGCGCTATCTCGTGGAAATCGGCCTGTTCCGGGAGACCGGCAAGGTGTTCGAGCACTATCTCACGCCCGGCAAGCCCGGCTATGTGGAACACCGCTGGCCCGATCTTGCCCAAGCATTGGCTTGGATTCGCGCCGCAGGCGGCGTCGCGGTCGTCGCGCATCCGGGGCGCTATGCGCTCTCCGGGCAGGACATGCTGCGTTTCCTGGCGGAATTCCGGGCGGCGGGCGGGCAGGCGATCGAGGTGGCCTGCGGCAGCCATACACCGGAACACATCCGCCACTTCACCCGGCTGGCGCGGCAACTGGGCCTGCATGCCTCGCGCGGCTCCGATTTCCACGCGCCGGGGGATTGCGAACGGCTCGCGCCCTTGCCGGATTCACTCGAACCCGTCTGGGCGCTGCTCAAACTGCCGGAATCTTCCCTCTCGTCATGACCACTTTGCTTGCCGTCCATCCCAAGACTCCCGAGCGCCGCGTGCTCGGCAAGGCCGCCAGGGCGTTGCGGGATGGGGCGCTGATCGCCTTCCCCACCGATTCCTGCTACGCGCTGGGTTGCTGTCCGGGGAACAAGGAACCGATGGATCGCCTGCGCAGCCTGCGCGGCATCGACGAGCGCCACCACCTGACCCTGATGTGCCGGGATCTCTCCGAAATCGCCCGCTACGCCCGCGTGGACAATGTCCAGTACCGGCTCCTGAAGGCGGTAACGCCGGGAAGCTACGTTTTCATCCTGGAAGGCACCCGCGAACTGCCGCGGCGGCTGATGCATCCCAAACGCAAGACCATCGGGCTGCGCGTGCCCGACCATGTCGTGGCGCTGGCGCTGCTGGAGGAACTGGGGGAACCGTTGCTTACTTCCACCCTCATCCTGCCGGAGCAGGAAGCGCCGCTTCAGGACGCCTGGGCCATTGAGGAGGCGCTTTCCGGACGCATCGAACTCATTCTGGATGGCGGCCACTGCGGCATTGAGCCAACCACGGTGATTGACCTCACCACGGACGTGCCGGAACTCGTGCGCCAGGGAAAAGGCGCGCTTTCGCCCTTCGGATTTGCTGCGACGGGGGCGTGACATGGAAGAGAAAATCGCCATCCTGGCCATTGCGGCGCTGCCGGCGCTTTTGGGCATTGCCCTGCACGAGGCGGCGCATGCCTATGCCGCCCGCTATTTCGGCGACCCGACGGCGGAGAGACTGGGGCGGATCAGCCTGAATCCCCTTCGGCACATTGATCCCGTGGGCACGGTGCTCCTGCCGAGCCTCCTCTTTTTGTCCACGGGCTTCCTGTTCGGCTACGCGAAGCCCGTGCCTGTGGATTTCCGTCGCCTCCGGCATCCAAAACGGGACATGCTCTGGGTCGCGGCGGCAGGCCCGGCGGCAAACCTTTTCATGGCGCTGGGCTGGGCCTTCTTCCAGATGCTGCTGGTCTCCATGCCCGCGTCCGGTTATTCGCAGGCGCTCATGGAGATGAGCTACTTCGGCATCCTCATCAATCTGGTGCTCTGTTTCCTGAACCTCATCCCCCTGCCGCCCCTGGATGGCGGGCGGATCGTGACGAGCCTCCTGCCGATGCCGCTTGCCCGCCATTATGTCCGGCTCGAACCCTTCGGCCTTGTCATCCTGGTTCTCCTGCTCATGAGCGGCCTTCTGGGCTTTCTTCTGGGGCCGCTCGTCACCTGGGCCTTCCGCTTTCTTCGTTTCCTTTTCCCGCTTTCCTGAACATCATGTACGCAGAACGAGTCGTTTCCGGCATGCGCCCCACGGGCGCGCTGCATCTGGGGCATTATCATGGCGTGCTCACCAACTGGGTGAGGCTCCAGCACGAATATCCCTGTTTTTTCTTCGTCGCGGACTGGCACGCGCTCACCACCCAGTACGACAATCCTTCCAGCATCAACAGGAACGCAATCGACATGGTGGTCGACTGGCTTGCCGCTGGCGTTGATCCGGAGCAGGCGACGATCTTCATCCAGTCGCGGGTGCCCGAGCATGCGGAACTGCACCTGCTCCTCTCCATGATGGCCCCGCTGGGCTGGCTGGAGCGCGTCCCCACCTACAAGGAGCAGCAGGAAAAGCTCTCCAGCAAGGATTTGTCGACCTACGGTTTTCTGGGCTATCCTCTCCTGATGGCGGCGGACATCCTCATCTACCGCGCCGACAAGGTGCCGGTGGGCGACGACCAGGTGCCGCATCTCGAATTCGCCCGGGAAACTGCCCGCCGTTTCAACCACCTCTATGGCCGCGAGCCGGATTTTGAGGAGAAGGCAAAGGAGGCGGTGAAGAAACTGGGCAACAAGAAGGCGCGCCTCTATGCCGAACTGCGCACCCGCTTCCAGCAGGAAGGCGAGCGCGAGGCGGTTGAGCAGGCACACGCGCTCCTGGAGGAAGTGCAGCATCTTTCCGTGCTGGACCGCGAACGGCTGTTCGGTTATCTGGAAGGCACGGGCAAGATGATCCTGGTCGAGCCGGAGGCGCTCCTGACCAAAGCCTCGCGGATGCCGGGCCTCGACGGGGCGAAGATGAGCAAATCCTATGGCAACTTCATCACCTTGCGGGAAACGGCGGAATCCGTCGGCAAGAAGATCCGCGCCATGCCGACCGACCCGGCCCGCATCCGCCGCACCGATCCCGGCGACCCGTTGAAATGCCCGGTCTGGCAACTGCACCTCGTCTATTCCGACGACGCCTGCCGCCAGTGGGTGGAAGCGGGTTGCAAGAGCGCCGGGATCGGCTGCATCGACTGCAAGGGGCCGGTGATCGACGCCATCCTGAAGGAGCAAGGCCCCATGCGCGAGCGCGCCCGTTTCTATGAGGAAGAGCCAGACCTTGTGCGCAACATCCTTGCCGACGGCTGCGAAAAGGCCCGCGACCTGGCCAAGGAAACCATGCGCGACGTGCGCGAGGCGCTGGGCCTGGGCTATTCCTGAAGCCGAAACGCACAACCGCGACCCGACATGCGCGTGACGGACGAACAGCCCCCGCAGGCCTGCCCGCCGGAGGTGGTGGCCCGCATCTACGGCCAGCCGCTCGAACAGATCCCGCTTGATCTCTACATTCCGCCCGACGCGCTGGAAATCCTGCTGGACGCCTTCGAGGGGCCGCTTGACCTGTTGCTCTACCTGATCCGCAAGGCCAACATCGATATCCTCGATATCCCGATGGCCTCGCTCACGCGCCAGTACCTTGATTATGTCGAAGCCATGCGCGCCCGCAACCTCGAACTGGCGGCGGATTATCTCGTCATGGCGGCGATGTTGATCGAGATCAAGTCGCGCATGCTGCTGCCGCGGGTGCGGACAGGCGATGACGAGGAGGCCGAGGACCCCCGCGCCGAACTCGTGCGGCGGCTGATGGAATACGAACAGATGAAGGGCGCGGCGCGGGCGCTGGACGAAATGCCGCAAGCCGAGCGGGATTTCCTCTGGGCGGATGTCCTGGTCGAGCGGACGCTCCTGAAGCGTTACCCGGAAGTGCGCCTCCCGGATTTGTGCGAAGCCTGGCAGAACGTGCTTACGCAGGCGCGTTTCCACGAACACCACCAGATCGCGCGTGAGGAACTTTCCGTGCGCGAGCATATGGGCCTCATCCTGCGCTACTTGCAGGCGCACGGCGGGCAGGCGCGCTTCGAGAATCTTTTCGAGCCGCACCTGGGCGCGCCGGTGCTGGTCGTGCATTTTATCGCCATGCTGGAACTGGCGCGGGAAAGCCTGGTCGATATTGTCCAGACTGAAGTTTTCGCGCCCATCCACATCCGCCTGGCGCATTGCGAGGGCACGCGCCATGACGAGGCGGAAGACGAGAGCGAAACGGAGACAACGATGACGGAGACGGCATGGACGGACACGGCGGCGACAAGCGCGCCGGAAGCGGACACGGAAACGGGCATGCTGGACGCGGCAACGGACGATGTATGACATGGAACTTGCAACGCTGAAACAGATTCTGGAAGCCGCGCTGCTTTCCGCCCGGGAACCCTTGGGTCTTGCCGACCTGAAGGCGATGTTCGGGGAGACGGAGTTGGCGGGCGACCTCCTGCGGCGCTGCCTGGACGAAATCCGCGAAGAGTGGCAGGCGCGTCCACTGGAACTCATCTTGCTTGCCTCTGGCTGGCGCTTCCGGGTGCGGGCCGAGTTCATGCCCTATCTGGAGCGCATGAATCCCGAGAAACCGCCGCGCTATTCCCGCGTGGTCATGGAGACGCTGGCGATCATCGCCTACCGCCAGCCCGTTACCCGGGGCGACATCGAGGAGATTCGCGGCGTGGTCGCCAACGCCAACGCCATCCGCGCCCTGGAAGAGCGCGGCTGGATCGATGTCGTCGGCCACCGCGAAACACCCGGCCGCCCGGCCCTCTACGCCACCACCCGCAAATTCCTCGACGACCTGGGCCTGAAAAGTTTGAAGGAACTCCCAATAAGTCAGGAATCAGGAATCAGGGATCAAGGGACAGAAGAAACAGATGCGTAAGGGGTGGAAAGCGGCATATTTCGACGCAAGAGGATGCATCGCAAAACGGTGTCGGCCATCCGCCGAAACCGTCTCCGGCTCCCTGGAACGGCACGTGGCGGGAAATGTCCGTTACAATGCGCGCTTCTTTGGCTTTGACGACAAGGGTTCCATCATGTGCGGCATCGTGGCGGCAACGGCGGCGGGAAACGTGGTTCCCCTGCTGCTTGAGGGATTGCGCAAACTCGAATACCGGGGCTACGATTCCGCCGGGCTGGCCTTGGTCAGCAACGGGCGTCTGGAGCGCCGTCGCGCCGCGGGACGGGTTGCCGAGCTCGCCGCCCGCGCCGAAGGTCTCGCCGCCACAACCGGCATCGCGCATACCCGCTGGGCAACGCATGGCGTTTCCGCCGAGCACAACGCGCATCCCCACATCTCCGCCGGGCTGGCCGTGGTGCATAACGGCATCATCGAGAATTATGCCCAACTGAAGGCCGAACTCGTTGCCAAGGGCTACGTTTTCACCTCCGATACCGATACGGAGAGCATCGCCCACCTGATCGCCGAACAGCGCAAGACGAATCCCGACCTTGCCGAAGCCGTGCGCCTTGCCCTGGCGCGGCTGGTGGGCGCGTATGCGATTGCCGTGGTGGCGGCGGAAGAACCCGAGCGCGTGGTCGTGGCGCGGGAAGGCCCGCCCCTGCTTCTGGGCCTGGGCGAGGACGGGCATTACGCGGCTTCCGATGTCTCGGCGCTCCTGCAAGTCACGCGGCGGATCATCCACCTCGAAAATGGCGACCTGGCCGACCTGCGTCCGACCCGTTTTTGCATCTTCCGGCAAGATGGCGCGCGGGTGGAACGGCTCCCCCTTCTCTCCCCGCTTTCCGCCGATGCCGTGGAGCTGGGGCCGTACCGGCACTACATGCAAAAGGAAATCTTCGAGCAGCCGGACGCGCTTGCCAATACCCTGGAACTGGCAAGCGCCGCGCAAAGCCTCAATTCCGGGCTTTTTGGCGCGCAGGCCGAGGATTTTTTCCGTTCGACCGATGCGGTGCTGATTCTTGCCTGCGGCACCAGCAACCATGCCGGGATGGTCGCCCGCGACTGGATCGAGGAGATCGCCCGGATTCCCGCGCGGGTGGAGATCGCCAGCGAATATCGCTACCGGAATTCCGTTCCCAATCCCCGCGCGCTTGTGGTCGCCATTTCCCAATCCGGGGAAACCGCCGACACGCTGGCGGCGCTGCAACATGCCCGGAGTTTGGGACACACCATGACGCTGGCGGTGTGCAATGTGCCCGAATCCGCCATCGTGCGCGAAGCGGCGCTGCGCTTCATCACCCGCGCCGGGCCGGAGATCGGCGTGGCCTCCACCAAGGCGTTCGTCACGCAGCTTGTTGCCCTGTTCCTGCTCGCGCTCGCGCTCGCCAAGGCGAAGGGCGGCCTCACGGCGGCGGCGGAAGCAGAATTCCTGGAAACGCTGCGACACCTGCCACGGGCCGCCCAGAACGTGCTGGCGGTGGAAGCGGAAATCAGCGCCTGGGCGCAGCGCTTCGCCGACAAGGAACACGCCCTCTTCCTGGGCCGGGGACGCCATTATCCGATTGCCCTGGAAGGCGCGCTGAAACTGAAGGAAATTTCCTACATCCATGCCGAGGCGTATCCCGCCGGGGAACTGAAACACGGGCCGCTGGCGCTGGTCGACCGCAACATGCCTGTGGTTGCCGTCGCGCCCAATGACGATCTGCTCGAAAAGCTGAAAGCCAACCTGAAGTCTGTCCGCGCCCGTGGCGGGGAACTCTACGTCCTTGCCGAGCCGGGCTGCCGGATCGAGGAGGCTTATCCGGACGAACGCGAAGCCGTGCATGTTCTTGCGCTGCCGGAATCCGGCGGCCCGCTCTCCCCCATCCTGCACGCCATCCCCCTGCAACTCCTCGCCTACCACGTCGCCCTGATTCGCGGCACGGACGTGGACAAACCTCGCAACCTCGCCAAATCGGTGACGGTGGAATAGGCAGAAGATCAAGGAGGGGAAAATGGTCTACGACGTGAAATGGCTGGTGGATGAGTTTGCCAGGGGAAAGCGGAAAAAATTCCTGTTTTTCTGGGGACATCAAAAAAGCCAAAGCGGCGAATTGACGCCCGCCTGTTTCAGCCAGTGGTGGGCTGCGCCATTTATTGTTGAGGGCGCGCGCTACACAACAGCGGAGCACTGGATGATGGCGCAGAAAGCCCTGCTGTTTGGCGACCAGGAGATGTTCGGGCGCATTCTCCACGCCCCCACGCCAAGCGCGGTCAAGGCATTGGGACGCCAGGTCAGGGGTTTTGATGGGCGCATATGGAACGAAAAACGCTTTGAGATAGTCGTAGCGGGCAATCTGCACAAATTCAGCCAACACCAGCCCCTGAAAACATACTTGCAAAACACGCGAGCGCGCGTTCTGGTCGAGGCCAGTCCAATTGACCGGATATGGGGCATTGGATTGAGCGCCGAGCACGAAAACGCGCAAAATCCAAGGCGCTGGAACGGCCTGAATCTGCTGGGATTCGCCTTGATGACCGTCCGGGATCGGCTGGAGGAAAAAGATTGAAAAAAGCCAGGCGGGAATTCTGGCTGACCGCAATCAGCCTGCCTTGATTTCCCTGCGATGGCAAAGCATTGCTTGAATGTTGTTGCCTCTCGCGCAAGGAATCGCCCTTTTCTGGAGCGTCCAGATGAAATCCTTCCTGATGGTTCTGATTAACCTTGAAGCCGTGCTGGTTTGCGCCTTGCTCAACAATTGGCTCAGTTCTTGCGGCCTCTACGAAGTGACGATATTGTCTTTCGTGTTTGCCCTGCAATCCATTCTGTCGGCGCTTGCCGCGCTGGTTTTCTGGTTCGGCCTGAAAAACCAGGAATCCGCCGGATTTTTCACCTTGCTGAATGCGCTATCCGTTGCGGGATGCGTCGCCGGAGCAATGCCGTTTCGGTTGGGATGCGTGGTTTGAGCAGCATGATGAAGGGAACGACCACCGCTCCCTTGCTTGCCGATTGGCATTGGGAAATTACCCGTTGCTCCAAAAATTCGTTTATTTCCCTCGCCTTCTTGAAGGCGAGGGAATGGCCCGTCAATTGGCGTATTTGACTGTGCAGCCGTAGGGCCGGGTGTTGTTTTGCGCGATGGGGCGTCCGGCGGAAAGGTCGGCGAGCGCGAGTTTCACGTAATTTTCCGCCTTGGCAATGTCCGCCGGATTGCTGCTCTGGATCGAATCAATGCCGCCCTTGTAGACCAGTGTGCCTTGCGCGTTGATGATGTACAGGTGCGGTGTGGTGACGGCTCCGTAGAGCTTGCCGATTTTGCCTTCCGGGTCAAGAACGACGGCGCTGGGCTGTGCCTTGCGGCTCTGGTTGAGTTGCTGCGCCGTTTTTCCGTCAACGTAACCTTCCTTGCCGGGCGCGGAGGAAATCACCTGCAACCAGACGATGCCCTTGCCGGTCGCTTCTTTTTGCAGTGTAGGAATGTTGCCGCTCTCATAATGCTTGCGCACGAATGGGCATTCGTGGTTCGTCCATTCCAGGATCACGGTTTTTCCCCGGAAGGCTTCCAGATTGACCGGCTTGCCGTCGGCTCCCGTTCCGGTGAAGGCGGGCGCGCTTTCCCCCGGATTGGGCGCCGCGACCGCCGAAGTCGCCACCAGCATGGAAAGGCAAAGGCCGGGGGCAAGTTTGCGGATGGTTTTCAGAAACAGCATGGTGATTCTCCTTTTGGGTGGTTTGGAAAAGGGTGGGTTGGAAAAATCAGCCTCCCGCCGCGCCGGATGGCGAAACGGAAAACGCTTGCGACGAAGCAGGGGAAGGCGGAGATGACAAGGCTTCAAGGACAAGCGCGGGCGTGAGCAACTGGGGCAATACCTGGGCAGGCGCGAATTTCCCCTTCGGGTAGTACAGATAGAGCGGCACGCCGTTTCGACCATGACGGGCCAGGAGCCGGGCAATCTCTGCATCCCGGTTCGTCCAGTCGCCTTTCAGATAGACGATGCCGCCCGCGCGCAGGGCATCGCGGACTTCCGCCCGGTTCAGGGCGACCCGCTCATTGACAAGGCAGGTAACGCACCAGGAAGCCGTGAGGTTCACGAACACCGGCTTTCCTTCTTCCAGCAGGCTTTCAAGGCGCGCAGGGGTGTAGGCTTCCCAGTTTTCTTGCCCCTGCGCCGTCCTGGGTTGCCCATCCGCAACTGGCCAGTGATCGGGCCGCAGGACGAGCGCCGCCGCCAGCAAGGCAAGAAGCGCCACGCCCGTGGCCAGACGCCGCGCATGGACACGCGCCGCCCGGCCACGCTGGTGGAGCCAAGCGGCAAAGGCCAAGAGCAACATGCCGGAGAGCGCCTTCAGGACGCCATCCGCGCCGCTTTGCAGGGCGAGCACCCAGACCAGCCAGATGGCCGTGCCATACATGGGAAAGGCAAGGATTTGCCGCAAGGTCTCCATCCAGGCTCCGGGCCGGGGCAGCAGCCGCTGCAAGGGCGGCCAGAAGGAAAGCAGCACATAGGGCAGGGCCAGGCCCAGGCCCAAACTGAAGAAAATGGCAAAAAGCGCCGGGATGCCTTGCGTGAGCGCGTAGGCGATGGCCGCGCCCATGAATGGCGCGGTGCAGGGCGTCGCCACGATGACGGCAAGCACGCCGGTGAAAAAACTGCCGCTCAGACCGGCGCGCCGGGTAAGCGATTCACCAATGCCTGTCACCCGGGCGCCAAAGGCAAACACGCCCGACAGATTCAGGCCGATGACAAACATCAGGACGGCCATGAGCGCGACAAAGGCGGGCGACTGGAATTGAAAGCCCCAGCCCAGCTGCTCCCCGCCAAGACGCAACAGCGACAGCATCCCCGCCAGCGCGGCAAAACTCGCCAGCACTCCGGAGAGATAGGCCAAACCGCTCTGCCGGTTCCCACGCGCCTCCCGATGCGCAAGGAGCGCGAGCGCCTTGATGGAGAGCACGGGAAACACGCAGGGCATCAGGTTGAGCGTCAGCCCGCCCAAAAACGCCATCAGCAGGGCGGAAAAAAGCCCGTGCGCGGCATCGGACGCCACTTCGCCTGCCGCCAGTGTTTCCGTCTGTGTTGCTGCCGCCTGGATGGCAAAGCCCTGCGCGCTGCCGTCGGCATACGCCAGCACGAGAACGCCGGGGATGGCATGTTCACGTCCCGCCTCCACTGCAACATCGCCCGGCTTCAGGGAAAGCGCCAAGCCATCCGCCTCGATGCGGAAGGATTGCGGCGCGCTTTGGTCGATATCGCCCCAGGTTTCGGGATAAAACCAGACATGCGCGGGCGGCTGGCGGGAAAAGTCCGCGTCGCGCACGCGAAGGCGCAATTCTTCTCCCTCGCGTGAAAATTCCGCCTGCCAAGGCGCGGGACGCGGCAGGCGCGCTTCCGCCGCCGCAATGGCCGGATGCCCCGCTCCGGGTGTAACGTTGGGCGCGACGACCGGCAATTGCAGCCCCAGTTCTACTTGTTCGGGAATGCATTCTTCCTCGCAAACCAGCCAGTCGACCTTCGCCCGGATAGAGAAAACACTGCCCGGCGCGGCATTTTCGGGCACGCGCGCGGTGGCAAGGAGCGTGACTTCCTGCGCGTAGCCATAGCTTGTAACCGGCCCCAGGACAAAACGCGCCGGAATGGGCCACTCGATTGCGCCGACCTCGCTGCCCGCGGGAAGCTGCCAGTCAATCCGGGTAGCGATGCCGGAGTCGCCCGGATTTTTCCAGTAAGTATGCCAGCGCGGGATGATTTCCTGCCGCACGCCCAGCCGAATCTCCCCGCCCGGTCGCGCGGCATCGGCGCCCGCTACGAGTGTTGCGGCAACACGCGGCGTCGCGGCGCGCTCCGGCGGCAGCGCCGCCCCCGCGAACACTGGGCAGAGGACGGCGAACAGCACGAAGAAAAAGGAAATCCGGAATCGCAGAAACACCATGCACCCCATTGCGGGAACCGATCTTGCGCCAAAAGCATTTTAAGGTCGGAACGATACGATTTTGCGCCGGGAAAACCAAGAACAGATTTCGGATAAGCATATGGCCCGGAGCCGTCGGGCGGCCTGGGCGTAGTTGGCGGGGCGGGCGTAGAAAATCAGATGCCCTGAAACCCGGATATACATCCCCAGAACAACGCGCCACGCAAACAAATGAAGGGCATTCATAATGGTTTTCCGAAAACGAAGGAAAGGCTGCCATGATAACAGGGCTGCCTGACGCGCCTTGTCCCATTCTCCTGTTTGTCATTGCGGGCGCGGGAGCAAGGCTATCCGGCAAGCGGGAGGCCATTCGTTAATTTTGCTCTCTCCTGCATCGATTGATGGCCGCCCGCGTTTCTTCCGCGACCCTTCGGGCGAACTGGGCGTAGTCGGCGTCGGGACTCGCGTAGAGGATGGCGCGGGAGGAGTTGAGGATCAGCCCCGTTCCTGCGCGCCGTTGTCCGGCGCGGACAACGGCGGCAATGTCGCCGCCCTGCGCGCCGATGCCGGGCACGAGGATCGGCATGTCGCCCACGAGTTCGCGCACACGCGAAAGTTCGGCGGGGAAGGTCGCGCCCACGACCAGGGCGCATTGTCCGGTGGTGTTCCATTCGGAGGTCATCCGCGCCACGCGCTCGAAGAGTTTTTCGCCGCCTATTTCCAGTGCCTGCACATCGCCGCCGCCGGGGTTGGAAGTGCGGCACAAGAGGATGACGCCCTTCTCTGACCAGGCCAGCCAGGGTTCCACGGAATCCCGCCCCAGATAGGGATTCACCGTAACGGCATCGGCCTGGAAACGCTGGAACGCCTCAATGGCATAGCGTTCGGCGGTGGAACCGATGTCGCCGCGCTTGGCGTCCAGGATGACCGGAATGCCGGGATGCTGCGCGTGGATGTGGGCGATCAGCGCCTCCAGTGCCGCCTCGGCGCGGCAGGCGGCAAAGTGGGCAATCTGCGGCTTGAAGGCGCAGACGAGATCGGCGGTGGCATCGACGATATTGCGGCAGAACTCGAAAATGGCGTCTTCACGCCCGGT